>NZ_JBJHAE010000010.1:0-129441 GCF_054050895.1 Blastococcus sp. SYSU DS0669
CCCCCCCCCCCCCCCCCCCCCCCCCCCCCCCCCCCCCCCCCCCCCCCCCCCCCCCCCCCCCCCCCCCCCCCCCCCCCCCCCCCCCCCCCCCCCCCCCGGACGCGCTCCACGCCACAGGGGACGGCACGTGGCCGCGGTGTCGGCCGGAGGCCGACGATGTCATCGCGTCAGGGGTTGAGGCCGAGCGCCTTCATCCGGGCCGTGTGGGCCTGCGTGATGCGCTCGATGAGCCGGCCGATCCCCGAGAGGTCGCCGGTGCCGGAGACGATCAGCTCGGCCAGCGGGTCGTGCTCGGCGATCACCGCTTGCGACCTGGTCATCGCCTCCCCCACCAGCCGCCGCCCCCAAAGCGCCAGCCGGCCGGCGACGGTGCGGTCCGCGGCGATCGCGGCGCGCACCTCGCGGACGGCGAAGTCCGAGTAGCCGGTGTCGGCCAGCACCTCGAGCACCAGGCCCCGGTCGGGCTCGGGCAGGAAACCGGCGATCTCCCGGTAGAAGTCGGCGGCCAGCCCGTCGCCCACGTAGGCCTTCACCAGACCCTCCAGCCAGGTGCTGGGCCGGGTGCTCTCGTGGAAGGTGTCGAGCGCCGAGACGAACGGGGCCATCGCCGTCGCCGGGTCCACGCCCAGCTCCTCCAGCCGGGCGGCGAGCCGGAAGTGGTGCCCGATCTCGGCGGCGGCCATCCGCGCGAGCGCGGCCCGGCCGGTGAGCGTCGGCGCCATGCGGGCGTCCTCGGCCAGCCGGTCGAACGCGGTGAGCTCGGCGTAGGCCAGCACCCCGAGCAGATCGGCGACCGCCGTGTTCTCGACCGGGGGCACGGCATCTCCTGGGCTCGGCGACGAGGGACGCGCGCGTGCCCCGGAGGAGTGAGGCACCCGACACCGGGGAGCGCGGCGCCGAGAGGCTATCCGCTGCTCGCGCTAGCATGGGAATCGGCGGGCCTCCGGGCACGCTCGTACATCTGTGCGCTGACGACCGCTGGACGACGCCCCCCGGGCTGTCTCCCGGGCCGTGGCGAGGTCCGGTTCTGCTGGCCGCGTCGGCGCAGGAACCGATCCCGCGACAACCGACCCGGGACGGGCGCGAGGCGGCGACACCGCTGCCGCAGCCGGTCCCCCAGCACACCAGAGGCGAGAGCACTGACCTCCATCGAGCAGACCCCCACCGACACCACCGCCCCGGAGCTGGAGCACGCCGAGACCGGCGCGCCCGCTCCCGAGGAGCTGGAGCAGACCGTCGAGGAGCTCGGCGGCGCCCCCGTCGCCCCTGACAGCCCGCTGTTCAGCGACTTCGACGTGCACCCCGACATCGTGGCCGCGCTGGCCGACGCCGGGATCACCCGCACCTTCGCCATCCAGGAGCTCACGCTGCCCCTGGCGCTGGCCGGCAACGACCTCATCGGCCAGGCCCGCACGGGCACCGGCAAGACCCTCGGTTTCGGCGTCCCGCTGCTGACCCGCGTGACCCCGCCGAGCGAGGGGGCCGACGGCGTTCCGCAGGCCCTGGTCGTCGTCCCCACCCGCGAGCTGTGCGTGCAGGTCGCGCGCGACCTCGGGACCGCCGGCGCCACGCGGGGCATCCGCGTGCAGGCCATCTACGGCGGCCGCGCGTTCGAGCCGCAGATCGAGTCCCTGCGCAGCGGCGTGGAGGTCGTCGTCGGCACGCCGGGCCGGCTGCTGGACCTCGCCCAGCGCGGCGACCTGATCCTGGGCAAGGTCCGCGTCCTCGTCCTCGACGAGGCCGACGAGATGCTCGACCTGGGCTTCCTGCCCGACATCGAGCGGGTCCTCGCGATGGTGCCCGAGAAGCGCCAGACGATGCTCTTCTCCGCCACCATGCCCGGCCCGATCGTGACCCTGTCGCGGTCGTTCATGACCCAGCCGACCCACATCCGGGCGCACGGCAACGACGAGGGCTCGACGGTCCCGCAGACCACCCAGTTCATCTACCGGGCGCACAACCTGGACAAGCCCGAGCTGCTCTCCCGGGTGCTGCAGTCGCGCGACCGCGGCCTGGTCATGGTGTTCTGCCGCACCAAGCGCACCGCCCAGAAGGTCGCCGACGAGCTCGTCGACCGCGGGTTCGCCGCGGCCGCCGTGCACGGCGACCTCGGGCAGGGCGCCCGCGAGCAGGCGCTGCGGGCGTTCCGCAGCGGCAAGGTCGACGTCCTCGTCGCCACCGACGTCGCCGCGCGCGGCATCGACGTCACCGGCGTCAGCCACGTCGTGAACTACCAGTGCCCCGAGGACGAGAAGACCTACGTGCACCGCATCGGCCGCACCGGCCGGGCCGGCTCCACCGGTGTCGCGGTCACCCTGGTCGACTGGGACGACATCCCCCGGTGGCAGCTGATCAACAAGGCGCTCGGCCTGGGGTTCGACGACCCGCCGGAGACCTACTCCACCTCGCCGTGGGTCTACTCCGACCTCGACGTGCCCGAGGGCGCCAAGGGCCGCCTGCCCCGCTCGCAGCGCACCCGCGAGGGTCTGGAGGCCGAGACGCTCGAGGACCTCGGCGAGACGGGGAAGCGCAACCGCCCGGCGGGCCGCGGCGACGCGCGCGGCCCGGCCGAGCCCAGCCGCACCGGCGACGACGAGCAGGCCGGCGGCGGCAAGAGCCGTCCGCGGCGCCGGACCCGGCGCAGCGCGGGCGGGGCCGGCGAGGGCGGTGCGGCCGCCCCGGAGGGCGACGCCTCCGCCGACAGCGTCCCCGCGGCCTCCACCGAGGGCGGCAGCGCCAAGCCGCGCCGCCGTCGCCGCCGCCGTGGCGGTGCCGGACGGAGCGGCTCCGGCGGCGAGGGGGCGGGCGCGGAGCACTCGGGCGCCGACGCCGCGTCCTGATGAAGGACCACCCTCCCCCCCACGCCTCGCACGCTCGGCGTGGGCCCCTGGAGGGCGGCCGTTCCAGCCTGGTGCAGATGCCGCTGCGGGTCTGGATCTGGGTCGCTGCCACGCTGGCGCTGGTCGTCGTCGCCACCCTGCTGTGGCGCGGGTCGGACGCCGCCGCCACCTCGAGCACCACCGCCGCGCCGGCCGACGTCCCCCCGGGGACGCCGGCCGGCGCCGTCTCGTTGGGGTGGTCGGCCGCGAGCGAGCCGTTGCCCGGGGACGTCGTCGCCGAGGGCCGGGTGCTCGTCGGCTCGCCGCACGGCGTGCGGGCGCTGGACCCGGTGACCGGCGCGGAGGCCTGGCACTACACGAGGGACAACGCACGGCTCTGCGGGCTCACCGTGACCGACGGCGTCGCGGTCGCGGTCTTCCGCACGGAGGACCGCTGCGACGAGGCGGTCGCCCTCGACGCCGGGACCGGGGTGCGCGCCTGGACCCGCAACGTGAACTTCCGGCCGGAGGTCACCCTCTCCGCCACCGACCGGATCGTCCTGGCCGGCACCCCCACCGGGATCGTCACCCTCGACCCCCTCGGCGGCGGCATCCGCTGGCGGTACGCGCCGCCGGAGGGCTGCACGCTGCTCGGCTCCGCCGCCGGGGACGCCGGCGTCGCCGTATTCCACCAGTGCGCCGACTCCCCGGACGCGCAGCTGCGTCTGCTCGACGGGTTCGACGGCGACGAGCACTGGACCCGCGACCTGCGGGTGCCCGACGGGCAGACCGCCGAGCTGGTCGGGGCCGCCCTGCTGGTGGCTGTGCGGCTGGGTGAGGAGGTCCAGCTGCTCTCGGCCGCCGACGGCGCCCTCCTCACCACCCTCCCCGCCGGCGCCGGGGACACGGTCGGGCAGGAGGCCACCGACACCGCCGTGCTGATCCGGGCCGGGGGCACGCTGACCGCCCTGGACCCGCAGTCGGCACGACCGCTGTGGGACGTCCCCGCGACCGGCCTGCCCGGGCAGCCGACCACGACCCCGGACGGCGCCCCGGCGCTCCCCGTCCCGACCGCCGACGGCGTCGTCCACCGCGACCCCGCGACCGGCGACGAGCTCGGCCGGTCCGAGGCGACCGCGCTCCCCGGCGGGGCGGTGGCCACCGTCGTCGGCCCCGTCGTGGTGCTCGCGCTACCCGGCGAGGTCCGCGCCTACCGCTGAGGCGGTACCCGTGCGGCATCGCCGCCGCGAGCGGGGTTCACTGGGCACCATGGTCCTGCCCGGCGGCCCCGACGCCCACGCCATGTCCCTCGCCATCGCGCCCGACGACCTCCGCCAGCTCGCGCAGCACGACGCTGTTCCGCGCACGTTCGCCGGTGGCGCCGGGCCGCTCGCCGCCCTGGACACCGGGCGGAGCGCCGAGCGCGGCACGGTCCTGATGGTGGCCGGTTACACGGGCAGCAAGGAGGACTTCGCGCCCCTGCTGCGGCCGCTGGCCGCCGCCGGGTACCGGGTCGTGGCGCTGGACCAGCGCGGGCAGTACGAGTCGCCCGGACCCGACGACCCGGCCCAGTACTCGGTGGAGACGCTGGGCGACGACGTCCGCGCGGTGGCCCGGGTGCTGCGCGAGGAGTCCGGCGCACCGCTGCACCTGGTGGGGCACAGCTTCGGCGGGCTGGTGACCCGCGCCGCGGTCCTCGCCGAGCCGGCCCTCTTCACGACGTTCACGCTCCTGGGCTCCGGGCCCTCGCGGCTGACCGGGCGCCGCGCCGAGCTGCTCGACCACCTCGGCCCGCTGCTGGACGCCGGCGGTGTGCCGCTGGTGCACCAGACCCTGGAGCAGGTGGCGATGACCGACCCCAGGGCGCAGGCCGTGCCGGCGCCGACCCGGGAGTTCTACTCCCGGCGGTTCCTGCGCAACTCCGCCGCGGGGCTCCGCGGCATGGCCGCGGCGATGCTCGCCGAACCCGACCGGGTGGCCGAGCTCAAGGAGACCGGGGTGCCGATCCTGGTGGCGCACGGCGAGGCCGACGACGCGTGGATGCCGCACGTGCAGGCCGACATGGCAGAGCGACTGGGCGCCCGCCACGAGGTGATCGACTTCGCCATCCACTCCCCCACCGTCGAGAACCCACCCCGGACCCTCGAGGTGCTCTGCGACTTCTGGTCGAGCGCCGGAGGCCGGTCGTGAGCCGGCTCGCTCCCCTGCCCTCGCCCGATGACTGGACCGAGGAGGAGGACCGGCTGGGCTTCTTCGGCCCCGGCAGCGTGACGTGGCGGATCCACAGCGACCCCGCCTACCACGTCGGCGCGATGGGGTCCCTGATGCTGCAGGCCCTGCACCCGGTCGCCATGGACGGCGTGGCGCGCAACTCCACCGGGTTCAAGGACGACTGGTGGATGCGGATGACCCGCACCGGCCAGTACATGGAGACGGTCGTCTTCGGCCGGCGCACCGAGGCCCGCCGGATGGCCGCCCGGGTGCGGGGCTACCACCGCAAGCTGTCGGGCGTGGACGAGACGACCGGCCGGGCGTACCGCGTCGACGACCCGGACCTGCTCCTGTGGGTGCACAACTGCGCGGTCCGGTCCATCTTGACGACGGCGCGCCGGGCCGGCGTCGCGGTCTCGGACGAGGAGGCCGACCGCTACGTGGCCGAACAGGTCGCCTTCGCGCACCTCGTCGGCGTGCCGCTGGAGACCGTGCCGCGGTCGGTGGCCGCGCTGGACGCCTACTTCGAGGAGATCCGCCCCTCGCTCGCCGCCACCCCCGCGGCCGTGAAGGGCATCCGCGACCTGTTCCTCCCGCCGATGCCCGGGTGGCTGCAGCTGCTGACGCCGGCCCGGCCGGTGTGGGGCAGCCTGGCCGGGCTCTGCTTCGCCCTGCAGCCCGCCTGGGCCCGGCAGCTGTACTCCCTGCCCGGGCTCGCGCTGACCGACGCCGCGGCGACCGCCGGGCTCAGGGCGTTCCGGGCCGCGTTCCTGGCGCTCCCCGACCGCGCGTACCGGTCCCCGATCGTGCGCGCCGGCTACGCCCGCGTGGCCGACGCCTCGTCCGCGGCTTAGGACTCGTCCTCGGGGAGGAAGCTCCAGGGCTCGCGGGCGGACCCCGCCGCCTGGCCGGCCGGGCAGCTCGACCGGAAGTCGCACCACCCGCACTGCCGGCCCGGTACCGCCGGGAAGGCCGCGTCGGGGTCCTCGCCCGCGGCCACCGCCTCGCTCGCCGCCTGGATGTCGATCGCCACGTCCTCGGCCCGCCGGACGTGGTTGACCAGCGAGCGCTCGGTGTGCTCGAACGCCGCGACGGTGCCGGTGGGCACGTGGTGCAGCTCGACGCGGTTGCACGGCCGGCGCAGCGTGCGGCGGACGGCGAGCACGTAGAGCGCGAGGGCCTGGGAGCCGCGCGCCTCGTCGTCGGTGCTCGGCGAGCGGCCGGTCTTGTAGTCGACGACGACCAGCTCGTCGCCGCGCTCGTCGATGCGGTCGACCCGGCCCGAGAGCGTCATCCGCTCGGTCATCGTGCTCACCGTCCGCTCCCGCGCGCGGGGCTCCTGGGTGGGGTCGACGTCGGCGAGGTAGTCGGAGAGCCAGCCCGCCGCCCGCGCCCGCCAGCGGTCGGACTGCTCGGCGTCGCGGAAGCCGGCCGGGCTCCACGCGCCGATCAGCAGCTGCCGAGCGGCGCCGGGCGTGCGGCGCTCGAGGGGCAGGTCCCACCACGAGGAGAGCACCTGGTGCAGCGCCGTCCCGACCGTGTGGTGGGCGAACCGCGGGCCGCGCGGCGGGCTGGGCCGGTCGACGTTGGCGAACCGGTAGCGCCGGGGGCAGTCGGAGAAGTCGGCCAGCGACTTCGGCGAGGCGCGCAGCAGCCGGCGGGGCATGCCGGGCAGCACCGCCTGGCCGCCGTCGGTCGGGTTGCGCATGCCGGTCACGGTAGCCGCGGGGGGCGACGACCCGGCTCAGTCGCCCCAGGGCGCGGCGCCGGTGCCGGCCGCCACCAGCCGTTCGAACTCCTCCGGGTCGGTCGTGCACGCGCCGAGCGGCGTCGCCTTGTTGGTGCCGTGGTGGTCGCTGGATCCGGTGACCAGCAGGTCGAGCTCGGCGGCCAGGCCGCGCAGGTGGGCGCGCTGCGCGGCGGTGTGGTCGGGGTGGTCGACCTCCAGGCCGAGCAGCCCCGCCGCCGCCATGGCCGCGATCGCGTCGTCGCCCACCACCCGCCCGCGCTTGGTGGCCAGCCCGTGGGCGAAGACGGGGACGCCGCCGGCCGCCCGCACGAGGGCGATCCCCTCGCGGACGTCGGTGTCGGCCTTGCTCACGTAGTAGGGGCTGCGGTGGTGCAGCAGCCCGGCGAACGCCTCGTCGACGGTGCCCACGACGCCCGCGCGGACCAGCGCCCGCGCCACGTGCGGCCGGCCGACCACCCCGCCGCCGGCGTGCTCGACCAGCTCCGCCCAGGACACCGGGTACCCGTCGTCGGCCAGCGCCTGCACGATCCGCTCGGCGCGGCCGAGGCGCTCGTCCCGCAGCCGGGCCCGCTCGGCGGCGAACACCGGGTGCAGCGGGTCGAACAGGTAGCCCAGCAGGTGCACGCTGACCGGTGGCCCGTCGGAGGGGAACCAGCGGCAGGAGAGCTCCATGCCGGGGACGACGGTGAGCCCGGCCGGGCGGTGCTCCTCCGCCGCCGCCCAGCCCGCCGTCGTGTCGTGGTCGGTGAGCGCCACGACGTCCAGCCCCGCGGCCCGCGCGGCGGCGAGCAGCGCAGGGGGGTCGTCGGTGCCGTCGGACACCGAGGAGTGGGTGTGCAGGTCGATCCGCATCACCGGTCAGCCTCCCCCACGGCGGCCCGCCGCACCCGGTGGGCGGCCGGTCACGGCTGCCGCGGCCGGATCGGCGGGATCGGCTCGGTGTCGCGCCGTCCACCGGTGGCGACCGGCCCGGCCGGCGGCGGCGCCTCGGGGTTGCCCTCGTCGTCCCCGGAGGAGGCGCTGCCCCAGTCGCTCCCGAACAGCAGGCCGCTGACCTCCCGGTACAGGTCCCCGGCGCGCGGGAGGAAGGTGATCTCCGACAGGCCCTGCTGCTGCCCGGCGGACTCGAAGCGGAAGGTCCCGTACCCCAGCAGCTGGCCGAGGAAGGTCTCCTTCCACGTGAGGTCGGTGATCCGGCGCAGCGGCAGCAGGGTGACGGTGCGGACGATGACGCCCGAGGTCAGCAGCACCCGCCGCCGGCTGACGATGAAGTGCCGCATCCACCACTCGCCGACGCGCATGCCGTAGGTGCCCAGCGCCACGAGGACGACGAGCATCCCGATCGTGCTCGTCACCCGGTTGTCGGGATCCAGCACGAGCAGCCACCCGCCGACGAGCAGGACCGGCAGGAACTTGAGCGTCGGCACGATGAGCACCGCCCAGTGCCGGCGGGTGACCACGACCGCGTCCTCGTCGTCCAGCAGGTACTTCCGGACGTCCTTGGCGGCCCGGGTCGGCAGCCCGGCGGGGGCGCTCACCGGCTCAGACGAGGGAGCCGACGAACTGCGCGAGGGAGGAGGCGGCGTCGCCGAGCGCCTCGCCGGCGTTGCGCACCAGCTGCGCCGAGGACTCCGGCGCCTGGATCACGTAGAAGAGCACGAAGGCGACGACCAGCCAGGTGAGGACCTTCTTCAGGTTCACCGCCACCTCCGGGGTGCGGGTGAGGCGGCCCGGGTCGCCCGGGCCGGCAGGAGGGCCCGCCGGGTGCGGCGGACGCGTTCGTCCCATGAGTAACACAGGCCCCAGGGTGGGCCCGCCCGACGCGCCGGTCCCCCGGCGGCCCGTCCGGTTCCGGCACCCGCGGGTCAGCGGCCGGGGAGCAGGTGCTCCCCCACCGGGCCCAGCGGCAGGTCGGGGTAGATGCGTTCGCGCAGGTCGAGCAGGTGGAGCTCCTCGACCAGCAGCCACGCCGCGCTCTGCGGCCACATGACCAGCCACAGCCAGACGCCGTAGGCCTCCCCGACGAACGCGGCCCGGTCGTCGCGGGTCGGCACCGCCCACAGCGGGGCGTGCTGGCCGGCGGCCTCGACGTACGCCGAGCTCGGCCCGGAGATGACGTCACCGGGGTCGAGCCCGGGGAGCCCCGCGTAGCCGCAGCCGACTCCGGTGCCGGGCTCCTCGGCCACCAGCACGAGCTCGGCGGCTCCGCCCAGCGGCGCGGGGCCGGCGCAGTCGACGACGATCGCCCGCGCGCCCGGCTCGCCGCCCCACGCCAGGCCGGTCACCGCCCAGCCCGGCGGCACCGGGTCGGGCACCCACGCCGGCACGCGTGCGTCGGCGGTGACGGCGGCGATCGCGTCGTGGGCGACCAGCGCGGTGTGGTGCAGGGGCGTGACGGCGCCGTGCAGGTGGCACCAGGCGTGCGCCTCGGACCCGTGGCGGACGACCAGTGGCTCACCGCAGCGCGGGCAGACCGGCGACGCACTCATCGGGGACACGGTCTCGGGAGCGGCCGCGATCGTCAAGCGCAGCGCGGCGGGGCGACCCCGTCGGCGGCCTGCGTAGCCTGCGGGCGTGACCGACGGCGAGCCGCCCGTGGTGCCCTGCGTCGGCGCGATCGTGCACGACGCGCACCGCCGCCTGCTGCTGGTGCGCCGGCGCAACGCCCCCGGCCGGGGCCTGTGGTCGGTGCCCGGCGGGCGGGTGGAGCCCGGCGAGACCGTCGCCCGCGCCGTCGAGCGGGAGGTGCGCGAGGAGACCGGGCTGCACGTGCGCGCCGGCGCGGAGGTGGGCCGCGTCCGGATCGACGCCGGCGCGGTCGTCTACGACGTCGTCGACGTCGCCTGCGCGCTCGTCGGCCCGGCCGCTCAGCCGGTCGCCGGGGACGACGCCGTCGACGCGGTCTTCGCGGACGCGGCGACGCTGGCCGGGCTGCCGTGCACGCCCCGGCTGGTGGAGACGCTGCGCGGGTGGGGCGTGCTGCCGGACTGACCGGTCAGCACGCCCGCCGTCCTCAGCCGCGGGGCGTGGGCTCCGGGCGGCCGGGCTGCTCGCCGCCGCGGGCCTCGCCGTAGGAGCGCTTGGGCACCATCACCTTGCGCCGGAAGATGCAGACGACCGTGCCGTCCTGCTTGTAGCCGATCGTCTCCACGTGCACGACGCCCCGGTCGTCCTTGGACTTCGACGGCGTCTTGTCCAGGACCGTCGTCTCCCCGTAGATCGTGTCGCCGTGGAACGTCGGGGCGACGTGGCGCAGCGACTCGATCTCCAGGTTGGCGATCGCCTTGCCCGAGACGTCGGGGACGCTCATGCCGAGCAGCAGCGAGTAGATGTAGTTGCCGACGACGACGTTCTTGCCGAAGTCGGTGGTCTTCTCCGCGTAGTTCACGTCCATGTGCAGCGGGTGGTGGTTCATCGTGAGCAGGCAGAACAGGTGGTCGTCGTACTCGGTGACGGTCTTCCCGGGCCAGTGCTTGTAGACGGCCCCGACCTCGAACTCCTCGTAGTACCGACCGAACTGCATGTGCTGGCTCCCGACCTCGACGCTGCGGACGGGTCGTGATCCTACGGAGGCGGCACCGTGCCGCTCCCCCGGGCGGCCGGTCCGCGGGGCCTCACAGCAGCTCGAGCACCGGGCCGATCTCCTGCGTGGCGTACCAGCCCAGCTCGTGCCCCTCGGCCTGGTCGACGACGAACTGCGCGTCCTCGCTGCCGAGGTCGGCCTCCAGGACGACGGCGACGGCGGCGCGGACGTCGCCCTCGGCCTCTGCGTCGTCGATGTGCGCGCTCGCCACGTCCTCGACGCGGATCTCGTGCCGGACGCGGGCCGCGCCCGGGTCGACGTGCGGCTCGTCCATCGGGGTCACCGCGTCGTCGGGCACGTCGGCCGCGAGCACCACCCGCCGGCGCGCGGCCAGGGGATCGAGGTCCAGGAGCCGCAGGCTGGCGCGCGCCGCGGCCAGGAGGGCGGCGTACTCCAGCTCCTCGCCGTCCGCCTCCGCGTCGCTCACCGCGTAGAACCGGCGCAGCTGCGGGGTCACCGCGAAGACGGTCTGCGGAGCGGGCAGCCGCCCCTCGTCGACCAGGGTGCGGAGCACGTTCGTCGTCGCCGGCAGGTACACGCGCACCCGGTCGACCCCCTTCGTCGGTGGAGGCACGACCGTAACGGCCGGCCGGAAGAGGCTCAGGTGGAGGTCTCGACCAGCCCCGCGACCTCCTGCTCGATCAGGTCGGCGAGCACCTCGACGTCGCTGACGCTGTCCCGGTCGGCGTTGAGGCCGAAGAAGACCGTGCCGTCGTAGGAGGTCATCCCGATCGAGAGCCCCTGCCCCCGGGCCAGCGGCACCACCGGGAACACCTCGAGCACCCGGCCGCCGGCGGCGTACAGCGGCAGCTGCGGGCCGGGCACGTTGGTCACCACGAGGTTGAACAGCCGCCGGGAGAGCCCGCGCGCGGCCCGCGCGCCGAGCGCGTGCAGGGTCGAGGGCGCGAAGCCGCCGAGCGCGATGAGGCTGTCCGCGCCGACGGACCGCCCGTGCTGGGTCACCCCCCGCATGGCGTAGGTGAGCCGCGCGAGGCGGACCCGCGGGTTGGGCTCGCCGACCGGCAGGTCCACGAGGTGCGAGGTGACCTGGTTGCCGCCGGCCCCGTCCTCGTCCTGCACCGACACCGGAACCAGGGCGCGCACCGAGGTGCCGCCGACGACCGGCTCGCCGCGCGAGAGCAACCACTCCCGCAGGGCCCCCGCGACGACGGTCAGCAGCACGTCGTTGACCGTTCCGCCGTGGGCCTTGCGCACCCGCTTGAGGTCGTCGAGGTCGGCGGACGCCACCGCGACCCGGCGCTGCCGGCCGATCGTCGCGTTCAGCGGGCTGTGCGGCGCCGGGAGGATCGCCGAGCGGGCCGTCCGGACCAGCCCGCCGGCGACACCGCCGATGCGGACGGCGGTGGCCCGCGCGTCCGTCACCGCCGAGCGGGTGAGCTCCACCAGCGAGGACGGGCGGCGGCGGTAGTCCTCGAACGCCGACCACACCAGCTCCACCCCCGACGGCGGGCGCCGGGGCGACCACTCGCCGGGCGAGGGGACCGGCGCGTCCGGGGAGACGTCCAGCAGCACCTGGCCGATGTCGACGGCGCTGAGGCCGTCCACCAGCGCCGGGTGGGTCTTGGTCACCACCGCGACCCGGCCGCCCTCCAGCCCCTCGACCAGGTAGGCCTCCCACAGCGGGCGCCTGCGGTCCAGGGGCCGGGACATCAGCCGGGAGACCAGGTCGAGCAGCTGCTGCTCCGTGCCCGGCCGGGGCAGCCCCGACCGGCGCAGGTGGTAGTCGAGCGAGAAGTCGGGGTCGTCGACCCACACGGGGTTGGCGAGGTGGCCCGGCACCTCCGCGACGCGCTGCCGGTACCGCGGCACCAGGGACAACCGCGCCTCGACCAGCGCCGCCAGCGCCTCCAGCCCGCCCGGGGGCGCCTCCAGCACGAGCACCCCGCCGACGTGCATGGGGGTGCCGGGTTCCTCGAGGTAGAGGAACGAGGCCTCCAGGGTGCCCAGCCGCTCGACCATCGTTCTCCTCCCCCTGCGGTGCCCCACGCTACGACGGGGACGACGTTCCGGACAGCCCGGTGGTCAGCCCGCCCGCCGGCCGAGCGCACGACGGCGTCCGGCGGCGAGGGCGGGCACACCGGCGAGCTGGGCGGCGAGCGCCCGCAGCTCCGCGCGCAGGGGCGAGCCGGCCGCCGCCTCGGCCAGGGTGCGGCCGGCCGCGAGGGCGGCATCGGTCGCGCGGCGGTCCGCCGGGAGGAAGAACCGCGGGCGCCGGCCGGTGAAGCGCGCCAGCGCGTCGCCGACCTCCTGCCGCGGATCCCCGGGCACCGGCCCTCGGCGCAGCTGGTTGACGACGAGCTCGGGCTCGACGTCGGGCAGCACGTCGTGCAGCTGGTCGAGCGCCCGCACGCACCGCTGGAGGGCCACGGGGTCGGCCCCGGAGACGCACAGCACGGTGTCGGCCTGCTCGAGGACGGCGAGGGTCGCCCCGTTCCGCCGGGGGGCCGCGGTGTCGAAGGAGAGCTCCTCGTCGTCCTCCACGCCGAAGGCGCAGTCCACGACGGTCAGCTGCGCGAGGTGGCGGGCCTCGTCGAGCACCGCGGCCACCGCGGCCGGCCGCAGCTCGGGCCACCGGTCGGCGCGGGCCAGCCCGGTGAGCACCCGCAGGTCCGGGCGCACCGCCCATGCCAGCGCGGCGAGCGCCGCGCCGTCCAGCGTGCCGAGCCCCGCCTGCCGGGCGGCGCCGGCGAGCCCGGGCGACTCGTCGAGCAGCCCGAGCACCTGGGCCACCACGCCGCCGTGGACGTCGGCGTCGACCAGCAGGGTGGGCACGCCGAGCCGGGCCGACTCGTCGGCGAGGCCCACCGCGACCGTCGTCCGGCCCGGGGCGCCGGTCGCGCCCCACACCGCGACGACGCGGCCCTGCCCACCCCGCGGCCGCTCCCGCTCGCCGGGGGCGCCGGGGGCGCCGGACGCCGGGAGGGCCGCACGCAGGTCGGCGACGTCGTGGCCGGGCGCCGGGACGCCCGACACCGCGTCCCGCAGCGCCCGCGCGATCAGTTCGGGGGCGGCGTCCGCCGGCAGCACCTGGGCGACCCCGAGACGGCGCAGCCGCTGCGCGGCGGCCTCGTCGCCGGGCTCGACCAGACCCACGACCGCGACCCCGGCCGCGTGCAGCCGGGCGACCGTCTCCCCGTCGAGCCGCCGCAGCTCCGCCGACAGCAGCACCGCCTGGCCGGTACCGGTGGCGGCGGCGGCCAGCAGGTCGGAGACGTCGACGCAGCGGCGGACCACGGTGACCCCGTGGTCGTCCCGGTCGAGGGCACCGACGAGCTCGGACTCCCAGCCGTCGCCGGTGACGGCGGTGAAGACCTGCAGGGCCATCAGCCGGTCGGTCCCGCCGCGGCGGGCGCGCTGCCGGTCGCCACGGCGGGCGGTGCGGCGGGCGGTGCGGCGGGCGGTGCGGGCACCGGGACCGAGGTCGGCGTCGGGGTCGCGCGCTCCCGGTCGGCGCGGGTGACGCCGACCTCCGCGGTGGCGCCGGCGGGGTGGGCGACCACCACGAGCGGGCGCCCGGCGATGGAGGCGAGCACGTCGGCGGCGTCGTCCGCCGCCACGCCGACGACGACCTGCACCGTGGCGGTCGGTGTCGACAGGACGCCCTGGGCGCCGCCGGACAGCGCCTGCACCGGTGCCGCCCCGACGACGAGCGCGACGCTGCCGACGTCCTGGCCGGCGGCGCCGGCCGCCGGATCGGCGACGGCGTACACGTCGATCAGCTGCCCTCGCCGGAGCCCGGGGGGCACGTAACCCGCCTGGACCGGGAGCGCGAGCTGGACCAGCTCCGAGGGGCCCTCGAGGGCCGAGCGGGGCAGCAGCTCGCCGGCCCGCACGCCGCGGGAGAGGGCGCTGCCGTCGGGTCGGGTGCTGCCCGACAGGTACTTCTCCGCCGCCTCGTCGAGCCGGACGTCGACCACCACGAGGTCCTCGGCGGTCAGGACCGTTCCCGCCGCCAGGTCCTCGGCGGCGCTCCACACCGGCACGGTGGCGTCCGCCGCGCTGACGACCCGGGCGCCGAGCAGCACCGAGGCGAGGACGAGCAGCACGCCGAGCACCAGCCGGAGGTCCAGCCAGCCCGGCGCCCGGACCCGCCGCGGGGTGGGCCCGGCCGGCAGCTCGGTGGTGCCGGGGGTGCGCACGGCGGTCACACGACCTTCTCTCTGCGAGCACGTCGCCGGCCCGGTCGGGCGCGTCGACCCGTCGATGCGGGTCGGTGACGGCGTTGGGACGCCGATGATGCGGTACGCATGCGATCTCGTGCATCCGTCGTCCACACGTTCGGGTGTGGACGGCCGCCACGGACCACCGGCACGGCTGACAGACTGGTCCGCGAACGGATGGAGACGCCCATGCCCACGCCCCGCTTCCTGACCCTCGACGACGTCGCGGAGATCCTCAACGTCTCGTGGTCGCAGGCCTATGCGCTGGTGCGGCGCAAGGAGCTGATCGCCATCCAGATCGGCGGGCGCGGCCAGTGGCGCGTCGAGGTGGACGAGCTCGAGCGCTTCATCCAGCAGAAGTACGCCGAGGCCCGCGCCGGCGCCGTGCCCCCCGAGCCTGCGGCCGGCTCCACCGCCGGGGCCGACGCCTCCGAGCGGGCCTGACGGCTCAGTCCCATCCGGGCCCCAGGGTGCGCACGACGGCCACGGCGTCGACGACCACGGCGGTGACCCGGCGCACCGCGCCCGGGCGGCGCGGCTGGTCCGCCGCGTGCTCGGCCACCTCCACGTAGTCCGCGCCCACCCGGTCGATCGTCCCGGTCAGCAGCGAGCCGTCCTCCAGCACGAGCTGGACGGCGCTGCGGTCGCGCGCCAGGCCGCGCAGGGCCCGGCGCAGGTCCAGGCGCACACGCACCGGGCCCGGGTCCTCGGCCGGCGCCGTCCAGCGCCCCAGACCCTCGACGGCCCGCACCGCCGCCATCGCCACCAGCTGGTCCCGACCGCGGTCGTCGGCGAGCAGCAGCCAGTCGCCCCCCTGGTCGGCGAGCACGCCGCGGACCCGGCCGGCTCCCCGGCAGGTGACCACCAGCTCTGCCCCGAGCGAACCACCGAGCCGCTCGGCCAGCCGCACCGCGCCGATCTCGGCCCGGGCACGCGAGGCCCACTCGGCCCGGTCCTGGGCGTCCTCCGCGGCCTCGAACTGCGCCTGCAGGTCCGCGAACAGCTGCTGCCATCGCATGCTCACAGCCTAGATCGTGCAGATACTTGCGTTTGCCTGCATTTAGTTGCTTTAGTGGCGTGACGTCAACACGGGGGAGGTGGCTCATGCCGGTGCGGCGACTGCTCGGGACGGCCCTCTGCATGGCCGGGATCGCCGCGGTCCTCGTGCTCCTCGCCCCAGTGCCGCCCACCTCGGTCAGCGCCGTCGCCGCAGCGCAGCGCACCGCCGACACCGTCGGGGCCGACGCCCTGGTGGTGCACCTGGTCGGGTTGCTCGCCTGGGTGGTGTGGGGCTGGGGCGCGCTCGGCCTGGCGCTGACCGCCACCGCGGCGCTGCCCGGGGCCGCCGGCGCGCTCGCCGCCGGCGCACTCCGCGGGCTGCTGCCCTCCGGTGCCCGGCGGGCCGCCGCGCTCGCGCTGGGCATCGGGCTCGGCATCGCACCGCCGGTGCTGGGCGCCGCGGCGCCCGGGCTGCCCCTCACCTCCGCGGCCGCCGCGGCCGACCCGGGGGTCACCGCCGGACTCCCCGGGCAGGCCGTGCCCGACTGGCCGGCACCGGTGGCGCCCACCGCGCCGGACGGCGACCCCCGCAACGCCATCCCCGACTGGCCGGAGGCTCCCGCCGCCGGCGAGCACGTCGTGGTGCGCGGCGACTGCCTCTGGACCATCGCCGCCGGCCACCTGGCGCGCACCGGCGGGGCGCAGCCCTCCACCGCCGAGGTCGCCACGGCCGTCGCCGCCTGGTGGCACGCCAACGCCGAGGTGATCGGCCCGGACCCCGACCTGCTGCTGCCGGGCCAGGTGCTCCGACCACCTGCCCGGCCGTGATCCGACCGTCCCCCACCGCCGTCCCCGGGAGCCCTCGATGACCGCACCGTCCCGCACCGTCCCCCCTGCGCCTCCGGCCCTGCGGGTGACGGTCGTCCCCACGCCGCAGCCGCCGGGCGAGCTCCGGCCGGCGCTGCGCCTGGTGCATCCGGAGCAGCCACTCCCCCGGCCGGTCCCGCGCCCGGGCCCTCGGCTGCGCGACGTGGCCGGCCTCCCGCTGGACGAGTTCGGACCGGTCCTGACGGGGCGGGCCGACCTCCCGCCCGCGGCTGCGGCGGCCCGGCGGCTGGTGACCACCGCGCTGGAGGCCCTCGTCGGCCGTCGCCCGCTG
Organism: Blastococcus sp. SYSU DS0669; assembly: GCF_054050895.1. Lineage (NCBI taxonomy): Bacteria > Bacillati > Actinomycetota > Actinomycetes > Geodermatophilales > Geodermatophilaceae > Blastococcus > Blastococcus sp. SYSU DS0669. The sequence continues at coordinate 16,703 of NZ_JBJHAE010000010.1, forward strand.
ACCCAGGTGCAGCCGCTCGCCTCGACCGGGGTCTACGCCGCGCTGTCGGCCCGTCGCCCGCCGCGGTGGTGCACCGAGGGGAGCGCGCCCGTGGTGGTCGGGCCGGTGCGCGTCTGCGAGCCGGTCGACGGCGTGGCGGAGGTCAGCGCCGTCGTCCACCGCGCGGGGCGGGCGCACGCCGTCGCCGCCCGGCTGGAGGGCATGGACGGCCGCTGGCGCTGCACCGCGCTGCAGATCGGCTGACCGGTCGCCCGCTCAGGCGGGCAGGGTCACCAGCGTGCGCCCGTCGCCGCCGACGATCTCCAGCCGGGCCAGCTGCTCGGGTGAGAGCGCGACCGTGCCGGTCCACGAGTGGTCGCCCTCGTCGGTGATCCAGCTGCGGGTGCGGTGCCGCTCGCCGTCCTGGCCCACGGCCACCAGCCAGCACGTCGCTCCGTGCGGGAGGCCCTCCATGGTCAGCGCGATGCTCGAGCCGTCACCCTCCGGGGCGACCGTCGCCCAGGCGTGGAGGTCGCCCGCGCTGCCCTGCAGCGTCGCCGGCTCCGCGGGCCCCGAGGTCAGCACCACACCGGCACCGATGCCCCCGCCGACCACCACCGCCGCCGCGACGGCCCCGGCAAGCAACCTGCGGTGGCGCAGGCGGACCGGCCGGACGGGGACCGCCGAGCGGCGCAACCGCTGGAAGGAGACCTCGCTGGGGACGGGGTCCTCCGGGTGCGCGTCCCCGGGCCGGATGGTGGCCAGCAACGGCGGCAGGCCGCCGAGCTCGTCCAGGGTCCGGCTGCACACGGGGCAGCCGCGCAGGTGGGCCGCCATGCCCATCCGCTCGTCGGGTTCCAGGGCGTCGAGCAGGTAGGCGCCGACGTCGACCTCCCGCGGGCAGCTCACGTCGTGACCCCCCGCTCCTCGAGGACGAGCTTCAGCGCCCTCAGGGCGTAGAAGACGCGGGACTTCACCGTCCCGGGCGGCACGCCCAGGACGACGGCCGCCTCGGCGACGGTACGACCGGCGTAGTAGGTGTGCAGCAGCACCTCCCGGTGCGCCGGGGTCAGCGCGGAGAGCGCGTCGGCGACCAGCCAGCGATCCAGGGCGGTGTCCGTGCCGTCGTCCGCGACCAGGTGCGGCAGGACGGCGTCGTCGACCTCGGTGGGACGGGCGAGGCGCGCCCGGTGGCGGTCGATGACCAGCCGGCGGGCCACCGTGAACAGCCACGGCCGGAGCGGTCCGCGAGCCGGGTCCATCACCTCCGGGTGCCGCCAGGCCTGCAGCAGCGTCTCCTGCACCACGTCCTCCGCGGCACCGCGGTCACCGCCGTTGAGCCGGATGACGAACCCCAGCAGCGGTCCGGCGTGCTCGTCCCAGAGCCGCCGCAGCAGCACCTCGTCGGCCGCCTCCGGCATCCTGGATCGGCTCACCCCGAGGAGCATCCGGCTCACCGCCGTCGCTGTCGATACCGCGGCGCGCGGCTGCCGGCCCCAGCGAGACCCGGCACTCCCGCGGCCACCGGACGCGCCGACGTGGCGGTCGGAGCCGGTCGTCGTCCGCACCGTGGTCACGTCCTCGGAAACGTACGACCTCGGCCGGCGGTTCAGCGTGCGCCCGACCGGGTGAACCGTCCCCGCCGTCGCCCCGTGCTCCCTGGCAGACCGGACCGAGGCCGGACGCACGGCGGAGGACAGGCGGCCTCCCGGACCCGAGGGGTGGTGGGCGCCCGGTGGTGCGGCAGGACGAGCGGGCGCCGTTCCGGACGGCGCTGCAGCGGGCCGGCGAGGCCGCGCACCCCCGCGGGGAGTACGTCGGCCAGGAGAGCTTCATGCGCGCGGGCGAGATCCGGGCCCTGGCCCGCCGCGCCGGCATCGGCCCCGGCGTCTCGGTCCTGGACCTCTGCTGCGGGGTCGCCGGCCCGGGCCGGATGATCACCGCGGAGCTGGGGTGCCGCTACCTGGGCGTGGACAGCTCCGCGAGCGCCGTGCAGATCGCCCGCGGACTGGCCGGCAGCCTGCCGTGCCGCTTCGAGCAGGCGCACGTCCCGCCGCTGCCCGACGGTCGCTTCGACGTCGTGCTGCTCCTGGAGACGATGCTGGCCTTCCCCGACAAGGCGGCCCTGGTCGAGGCGGTCGCCGGCGCCCTGCCCGTGGGGGGCCGCCTGGCCTGCACCCTCGAGGAGGGGACGCCGCTCACCGCGGGCGAGCGCGCCCGGATGCCCGACGCCGACACCGTGTGGCTGATCCCGCTCGCCGCGCTGACCGGCCTGCTGCGCGAGGCCGGTCTGACCGTGACCTGGCAGGAGGAGCGGACCGCGGCCCACCACGCGACGGCGACGGCGCTGCTGCGGTCCTACCAGGCGGACGCCGCCGGGATCTCGGCGGTCATCGGCGCCGCCGCCCTGACCGACCTGCTCCGCGCCCACCGGTCGTGGAGCGACTGGCTGGGGTCCGGGCGGGTGCGCAAGTTCGCGCTGGTGGCGGAGAAACGATGACCTACCCCTACACCCGCTACCTGGCGGCCAAGAAGACCGTGGACGACCGCGCCCTCAACCACCGGGTGCTGGGGGACCTCCGCGGCCTGCTGCCGCCGGACGGCTGCCGTGTCCTGGAGATCGGCGCCGGCCTCGGGACGATGGTGGCCCGTCTGCTCGAGTGGCAGGTCCTCAGCGCCGGCGAGTACGTGCTGCTGGACGTCGACCGGCGGTTGCTCCGGGACTCGCGCACCTGGCTCTGCGGCTGGGCCGGCGAGCGCGGCATCGCCACCGAGCTCCTCCCCGACGGCGTGCGTCTCGGCGAGCTCCGGGTGCGGCTGGTCGAGGCCGAGCTCGGCGACCACCTGGCCTCCGGTCGCGGGGAACCGGCCGACCTGCTGATCGCCAACGCCTTCCTGGACCTGGTGGACGTGCCGGCCGTCCTGCCCGGGCTCCTCCGGCTGCTGGCGCCGGGGGGCGCCTACTGGTTCACCGTCAACTACGACGGCGAGAGCGACTTCCAGCCCGGCCACCCGGCGGACGAGGAGGTCCTGGCCGCCTACCACCGCACCATGGACGAGCGCGTCCGTTTCGGACGCCCCGCCGGGGAGAGCCGGACGGGCCGCCACCTCTTCCACCACCTGCGGGCCGCCGGCGCGCCGGCTGCCTCGGTGGGGGCCTCCGACTGGGTCGTGCACCCCGACCCGGACGGCGGGTACCCGGACGACGAGGCGTTTTTCGTCGAGGCGATCCTGCAGACGGTGGAGGACGCCCTGGCCGGCCCCGCCGCGCCGCCCGGCCTCGCCGGCTGGCTCGCGGCCCGCCGCGGTCAGCTCGCCGGGGGCGACCTGGTCTACCTGGCGCACCAGCTCGACCTCGCCGGGCGCGCCCCCACGCGGCCGGCCGGCCCCGGCTGAACCACCGCGCGCCCGGGGCCGTGCTCCCCGGCAGAGGCCGCCCTGGACCGTCACGGAGGTGCGATGCGCGCTCCCCGGCTCGAGACGGTCCTGGGCGCGCTGGGCACCGCCGCCCTGCTCGGCGTCCTGTCGCTGACCGTCGGGCTGGACGCCGCGGGCTGGTCGGTCGGGCTCGCCTCCGGCTGGGCCGCGACCGCGCTGCTGGTCGTCGGCCGGGCCCGCCGCGGCGAGCCGGTCCTCCCGCCGGACCGGGTGACGCTGGGCCGGGCGCTGCTGACCGCCGGGGTCGCCGGCCTCGTCGCGGACTCCGCGGACCGGCCCCTGCCGGCCACCGCGGTCGTCGTCCTCTCCTCCGTCGCGCTGGTGCTCGACAACGTGGACGGCCGGGTGGCCCGCCGCACCGGGACCGTCACGCCCTTCGGGGCCCGGCTGGACGGCGAGATCGACGCCTTCCTCATCCTCGTCCTGAGCGTCGCGGTCGCCCGGGACCACGGCGCCTGGGTCCTGGCGATCGGCGCCGCCCGGTACGTGTTCCTGGTGGCGGGCTGGGCCCTCCCGTGGCTGGCCGCGCCGCTGCCGCCCCGGTACTGGGGCAAGGTCGTCGCCGCCGTCGCGGGCGTCGTCCTCACCGTCGCGGTCTCCGGCGTCCTGCCCCGCCCGGTCGGCACGGCGGCGGTCGGGGTGGCGCTGCTGCTCCTCGTCGAGTCGTTCGGCCGCAGCGTCGTCTGCCTGTACCGCACCGGCGCGGGACCGCGTACCCGGCGGGCGGTGCGGTCCGCCACCGCGCTGGTCGCGGCGGCGGTGGTGTGGGCGGTCCTCGTCGCGCCCCCTCGGCTGGACCTGCTGACCGCGGCGTCCTTCGCGCGCATCCCGCTGGAAGGGCTCGCCCTGGTGGCCCTCGCTCTCGTGCTGCCCCCGCGCCCCCGACGGGTCGTGGCGGCGGCGGCGGGCGCGGTGCTCGCCGGTCTGGCGATCGTCAAGCTCCTCGACGCCGGCTTCACCGCCCAGCTCGGCCGGCCGTTCAACCCGGTGCTCGACCGGGGCGCGTTCCTGCCGGCGATCGAGGTGGTGCAGGACTCGGTCGGGGAGTCGGCGACCCTGGGCGTCCTCGTCCTGGCCGCGCTCGCCGTCGTGCTGCTCGTCGCGCTCGTCGTCGGGTCGACGATCCGCCTCACCAGCGGCGCCGCCCGGCACCGGAGCCGATCGGTCCGGGGCCTCGCCGCCCTCGGCCTGGCGTGGGCGGTCTGCGCCGCGCTGTCGCTGCAGCTCACCCCCGCCGGCCCCGTCGCATCGGCCAGCGCCGCCGGGCTGGCCCTCGCGCACAGCCGTGACGTCGGGGACGCCCTCGCCGACCAGGAGCGCTTCGACACCGCGGTCCGCTCCGCCGATCCGCGCACCGGTCCGGCGAGCGGGTCGGGGCTCCTCGCCGCGCTGCGCGGCAAGGACGTCGTCATCGCCTTCGTCGAGAGCTACGGCCGGGTCGCCGTCGAGGACCCCGTCATCGCTCCCGGTGTCACGTCCGTGCTGCGCAGCGGCACGAGCAGGCTGGAGCGCGCCGGGTTCCAGGCGCGCAGCGCCTTCCTCGACTCGCCGACCTACGGCGGCTACAGCTGGCTCGCCCACGCGACCCTGCAGTCGGGGCTGTGGATCGACGGCCAGCCGCGCTACGACCGGCTCCTGGACAGCGACCGCCGCACGCTCACCAGCGTCTTCTCCGCGGCCGGCTGGCGGACCGTCGCCGTCAACCCGGCCAACGACGCACCGTGGCCGGAGGGCGCGTCGTTCTACCGCTACGACCGCGTCTACGACCGGCACGGCCTGGGCTACCAGGGCCCCGGCTTCAGCTGGGCGACGATGCCCGACCAGTACACCCTCGCCGCCTTCGAGCGGCTCGAGCTGTTCCCGGGGCACCCCCCGGTGATGGCCCAGGTCGACCTGGTCTCCTCCCACCAGCCGTGGACCCCCCAGCCGACGATGGTGCCCTGGGACGAGGTCGGCGACGGCTCCGTCTTCGCCGCCATGGCCACGCAGGGTCCCTCGCCGGAGGAGGCCTGGCGCGATCCCGGGACCGTCCGCCGGCTCTACGCCCAGTCGATCGGGTACTCCCTGGAGGCGCTCATCTCCTGGGTGGTCCGCCTGGACCACGACGACGACCTCGTCCTCGTCGTCGTCGGTGACCACCAGCCCGTGACGGTGGTGAGCGGCCCCGACGCGGACCGCCAGGTGCCCGTCTCCTTCGTGACGTCGGACCCGGCGGTGCTGCGGAGCATCTCCGCCTGGGACTGGCACGCCGGGCTGCTGCCCGGCCCCACCGCGCCGGTGTGGCCCATGGACGCCTTCCGCGACCGGTTCCTGGACGCGTTCGACGCCGCGCCGGCCGTCCGCGCCGAGGGGCCGGTGCGGTGAGCGACCCGGCGGCGCCGGCGCGGGGCTTCTGGCTGCGCGGGCCGGGCGCCGGGGAGATCCGGGCGGTCCGGCTGCGGGAGCCGGGCCCGGACGACGTCGTGGTCCGGGCGCTGCACTCGGGGATCAGCCGGGGCACGGAGACCCTCGTCTTCCGCGGCGAGATCCCCGAGCACCAGCGCGAGGCCATGCGGGCGCCCTTCCAGGTCGGGGACTTCCCCGGCCCGGTGCAGTACGGGTACCTGAGCGTGGGGGTGGTGGAGCACGGCCCCGCCGCGCTCGTCGGGCAGACCGTCTTCTGCCTGCACCCGCACCAGACCGTCTACGTCGTCCCCGCCGACGCCGTCGTCCCGGTACCCGACGGCGTCCCGCCCCGCCGGGCCGTGCTGGCCGGGACGGTCGAGACCGCGGTGAACGCGCTCTGGGACGCACCGCCGCTGCTCGGTGACCGGGTCACCGTCGTGGGCGCGGGGATGATCGGGTGCTCCGTCGCGCGGTTGCTGGCGCGCTTCCCGTCCACCGAGGTCGAACTGGTCGACGTCGACGAGGCCCGCGCGCCGGTCGCCGGAGCGCTCGGCGTCGCCTTCGCCACGCCGGGCGGCGCCTCGGGCGGGCGCGACCTCGTGGTGCACGCGAGCGCGACCGACGCGGGGCTCCAGCTGTCGATCGACCTGCTCCGGGCCGAGGGCACCGTCCTGGAGCTGAGCTGGTACGGCGACCGGGAGGTGACCCTGTCGCTCGGCGGCGCGTTCCACTCCCGGCGGCTGCAGCTGCGCGGCAGCCAGGTCGGGTCCGTGGCGCCGGCGCGACGGAGCTCGCGGACGTCCCGGGACCGGCTGGCGCTCGCCCTCGACCTGCTGCGGGACGGCTCCTTCGACGCGCTGCTCAGCGGCCAGTCGCGGTTCGACGACCTGCCCGAGGTGATGGCGCGGCTCGCCGACGGCCGGCTCCCGGCCCTCTGCCACACGATCGCCTACGACGAGGAGTGAGCGCGTGTTCGGTGTGACGGTCCGCGACCACATGATGATCGCCCACAGCTTCACCGGCGAGGTGTTCGGCCCGGCTCAGCGGCTGCACGGCGCCACGTACGTCGTGGACGCGACCGTGCGCCGGGCGGAGCTCGACGACGACGGGGTGGTCGTGGACATCGGCGCGGCCGCCGGGCTGCTGCACGAGGTGCTCGGCGAGCTGACCTACCGCAACCTCGACGAGGAACCCGCGCTGGCCGGCACGAACACCACGACCGAGGCGCTGGCCCGCGTGATCGCCGATCGGCTGGCGGAGCGCATCCACCAGGGCGCGCTCGGTCCGGGCGGGCAGGGGCTGGCGGACCTGGCCGTCACGCTGCACGAGTCGCACATCGCGTGGGCGACCTACGACCGTCCCCTGTGAGGCACGTCCGCGTCGTCGTACCGGCGGGGATCGACGACCCCGCCCGGGTCAGCGGCGGCAACCGCTACGACCGCGAGGTCTGCGACGACCTGCGCAGGGCCGGGTGGCGGGTCACCGAGGTCGCCGCCGAGGGGGCGTGGCCGCGGCCCGACCCACCCGCGCTGGAGGCCCTGGCGGGTGCGCTGGACGCGCTGCCGGACGACGCCCTCGTCCTCGCCGACGGGCTGGTCGCCTCCGCCGCGCGGACCGTGCTCGTGCCCCGGTCGCGCCGGCTCCGGCTCGTCGTGCTGGTGCACATGGTCTTCGGCGGCGACGCCGTCGGGGCCGACGACGAGGGGGCGGTGCTCGCCGCCGCCCGGGCCGTGGTCACCACCAGCCACTGGACCCGTGGTCGTCTGCTGGACCGGTACGGCCTGCCGGCGGCCGGCGTGCACGTCGCCCAGCCCGGCACGGGGCCGGCGCCCGTGAGCCCCCGGTCGGCCGGCGGCGGACGGCTGCTGTGCGTCGGGACGCTGGCTCCGGTCAAGGGCCAGGACCTGCTGCTCGCGGCCCTCGCGGACGTCGCCGGGCTGCCCTGGCGCTGCACGCTGGTCGGCTCCCGGGACCGGCACCCCCGCTTCGCCGCCTCGCTGGAGCGCCGGGCCGCGGCCACCGGGATCGGCGACCGGGTCCGGATCACCGGCGTCCGCACCGGGGAGGCGCTGCGACGCCGGTACCAGGAGGCCGACCTGCTCGTCGTCCCGTCCCGGGCTGAGACCTACGGCATGGTGGTCACCGAGGCGCTGGCCGCCGCGCTCCCCGTGCTCGCCACCCGGGTCGGCGGTCTACCGGAGTCCGTCGGGTGGACCGCCGCGGGCCCACCCGGTCTCCTCGTGCCTCCGGCGGACCCCGCAGCCCTCGGCGCAGCCCTCGCGCGCTGGCTCAGCGAACGCGGGCTCCGCGACCGCCTCCGGGACGCCGCCCTGCTCCGGAGGGCGGAGCTGCCGGGCTGGCCGGCGACGGGGGCGCGCATCCGCGAGGTGCTGGCGGCGGCCGGTGCTGAACCGGCTGCGCCCGCGGTCCGTGTGGACCGGTGAGACGGACGGAGGCCGAGGGGTGAGCGGACGCGCGTGGGCGAGGGCACGCGTCCTCGGCGGCGTCCTCGTCCTGGCCTTCCTGGTCTGGCGGTTGGGCGCGGATCCGTTCCTGGACGGCGTGCGCGGGCTCGGCCCGGGGGCGTTGCTGGCCGCGGTCGCCATCGGCGCCGCGACGACGGTCTGCTCGGCCTGGCGCTGGCGCGCCGTGGCCGCGGCCCTCGGGGTCGGGTTGCCGATGCGCGCGGCGGTCGCCGCCTACTACCGGGGGCAACTGCTCAACAGCCTGCTGCCCGGCGGCGTGGTCGGAGACGTCTACCGCGGCGTGCGGCACGGGACCGACGTCGGCGACCTGGGCCGCGCGCTGCGCGCCGTGGTCTGGGAGCGGGTCGCCGGCCAGGTGGTCCAGGCCGCGATGGCGCTGACGGTGCTGACGACGTTCCCCTCACCGCTGCGGGGGTGGGCCCTCGCGGTGGCCGCCGCCGGCGCCGTGGCCGCGGGCGTCGTGCTGGTCACCGGCCGCGGCCTGTCGCGGCGGGGTGCGGTCCGCCTGGCCCGGGTGGCCCGCGCGGTGGCGGTCGAGGCCCGCACGGCGCTGCTGCAGCCCTCGACCTGGCCGCCGGTCCTGGTCGCCTCCGTCCTCGCGGTGCTCGGTTACCTCGGCACCTTCCTGCTGGCCGCCCACGCCGCCGGCGTGCCCGTTGCGCCGCAGCAGCTGCTCCCGCTGGCCCTCGTCGTCCTGCTCGCCGCGGCGATCCCGGTCAACGTCGGGGGCTGGGGACCGCGGGAGGGCGTGGCCGCGTGGGTCTTCGCCGCGGCCGGGTGGGGCGCCGGTGCCGGCGCGAGCGTCGCCACCGCCTTCGGCGTCCTGATCCTGGTGTCCGTGCTCCCCGGCCTCGTCGTCCTCGTCGCCGACCGGAGACACCCGCCCCGGCCACCCGTCGCCCGGGCGGCGGCGCGCCGGCCGCGGAGCGACCACCTGCACGACGAGGCCCGAGAGGACGGTGCCCTGCATGGCTGACCGGCCCTACACCTTGCTCAGCTGCGGCATGTCGATCGACGGCTACCTGGACAGCACGGACGCCACCAGGTTGCACCTGTCCAACGACGCCGACTTCGACAGGGTCGACGCGGAGCGCGCCCGCTGCGACGCGATCCTCGTCGGCGCCGCCACGGTCCGGAACGACAACCCCCGCCTCCTGGTCCGGTCGGCCGCCCGGCGCGCCGAACGGGTGGGGCGGGGGCTCCCCGCGTCCCCGGCCAAGGTGACGCTCACCCGGCGCGGGGAGCTCACCGCGTCGGCCGCCTTCTTCACCACGGGGGACTCCGAGAAGCTCGTCTACTGCCCCAGCGGCGCGGCCGGGAACGTCCGGCTCCGGCTGGGGGAGCTCGCGACCGTCGTCGACACGGGCGAGGCGGTGGACGTGGACCCGGCGGCCGTGCTCGAGGACCTCTCCGCCCGCGGCGTCGACCGGGTGATGGTCGAGGGCGGCGGGACGGTCCTCACCCAGTTCCTGACCGCCGGCCTGGCCGACGAGCTGCACCTCGTGGTGGCGCCGTTGTTCGTCGGCGACTCCCGCGCGCCGCGGCTGGTCGGTGACGGGTGCTTCCCCTGGCGGGCCCACCGCCGGGCGGCCCTGGCCGGGGTCCGGCAGATCGGCGACGTGGCGCTGCTCCGGTACGCGCTCTCCGACCGCTTCTGCACCGAGCACGTCACCGGTGAGCACCGATGACACCCGGCCTGCCCGCCGCGGAGATCCGCACCGAGGTCCGGGTCCCGCTCCGCTTCCCCGACGGCTACGCGACCACGGCCGTGGTCAGCAGCTTCCGCGGCCTCGTCGACCGCCGCGAGCACCTGGCCCTCGGGCTGGGCGAACCCGCGGCCGTCCCGCTGGTCCGCCTGCACAGCGAGTGCCTGACCGGGGACGTCTTCGGCAGCCAGCGCTGCGACTGCGGGCCCCAGCTGCGGGAGGCGGTCGAGCGGATCACGGAGGCCGGCGGGTACCTCCTCTACCTCCGCCAGGAGGGGCGGGGCATCGGCCTCTACGACAAGCTCGACGCCTACGCGCTCCAGGACACCGGTCTCGACACCTACGAGGCCAACGTCGCCCTCGGGCACGACCCGGACGAACGGGACTACACGGCCGCCGCGCAGATGCTGCGCGCTTTGGGCGTGCCCGCGCTGTCCCTGCTGAGCAACAACCCGGACAAGGCGGCCCAGCTGACCCGCCTCGGCCTCACCCTTGCGGAACGGGTCCCGACCGGGGTGCACGTCTCCCCCGCGAACGTGACCTACCTGTCCGCGAAGGCCCGGTGGGGCCACGACGGCCTGCACCGGGCCGCGCTCCTCGCCGGTGGGACGCCCGGGATGCCGGCCGGGTGACCGCGGCACGACGACGCCCCGCCGACCGGCTGGTCGGCGGGACGAGGTCCTTCGTCAGCTGCCGGCCGCCCCGTGGCACTGCTTGTACTTCCGGCCCGACCCGCACGGGCAGGGGGCGTTGCGCGGGGTCTCCTTGGTGCCGGTGACCGTCGCGGTCTTGGCGGCCTTCGCCCGGCCGCTCTCGGCCGGGGAGGCATCGAGGCTGGGCGCGGAGTAGGTGAGGTTCTCCGGTGCGCGGCGCGGCTCGTCGAGCCCCTTGACCGTGAGTTCCGGGGCGGGCTTCTCCGCCACCGGCTCCTCGGCCACCGGCTCCTCGGCCACCGGCTGCTCGGCCGTGGGGGCCGCGGGAGCCGGCACCTCGGCCGCGGGGGCGGTGGGGGCTGCCTCCGCGACGGGAGCTGCCGCGGCCACCGGCGCCCCGGGGGCGGGAGCGGAGCGGCGGGCGGTCGCGGCCGCCGCCGTACCGGCCGCGGCCCGCGCCGCGGCTGCCTGGCGCGCGAGCACCTTGGCCGTGCCCTCCTGCGCGGCGGCCAGGGCCTTCGCCTCGGCCTCGGCCTGCTTGGCCTTGGCCTCCGCCTCCTGCTGGTCCTTGGTCTTCACCTCGAGGTTGAACAGGAAGCCGACGGACTCCTCCTTGATGCCGTCGAGCATCGCCACGAACATGTCGTAGCCCTCGCGCTGGTACTCCACGACCGGGTCGCGGTTGGCCATCGCGCGCAGGTGGATCCCGGCCCGCAGGTAGTCCATCTCGTAGAGGTGCTCGCGCCACTTGCGGTCGAGCACGCTGAGCAGCACCCGCCGCTCCAGCTCGCGCATGACCTCCGAGCCCAGCGCCGCCTCCCGCTCCTCGTACGCGCGGTGGACGTCGTCGAGCATCGCGGTCTTGAGGTCCTCCGCGGAGAGGTCGGACTGCTCGCCGCCGGCCGTCTGCTCGACGATCTCCTCGACGGTGATCCCGACCGGGTAGAGCGCCTTGAGCCCGGTCCACAGCTGGTCGAGGTCCCAGTCCTCGGCGTACCCGGTCTCGGTGGCGCCGTCCACGTAGGCGGAGACGACGTCGTCGACCATGGAGGCCACCTGCTCGTGCAGGTCCGCCCCCTCCAGGACCTTGCGCCGCTCGTCGTAGATGACGGTGCGCTGGCGGTTGAGCACCTCGTCGTACTTGAGGACGTTCTTGCGGACCTCGAAGTTCTGCTGCTCCACCTGGGTCTGCGCCGAGAGGATCGCCCGGCTCACCATCTTGGACTCGATCGGCTGGTCGTCGGGCACCCGGAGGGTGTTCATCATCGACTCCAGCATCGGGCCGTTGAAGCGCCGCATGAGGTCGTCGCCCAGGGACAGGTAGAACCGCGACTCCCCCGGGTCGCCCTGCCGGCCGGAGCGGCCGCGCAGCTGGTTGTCGATGCGCCGGCTCTCGTGCCGCTCGGTGCCGAGGACGTACAGCCCACCGGCCTCGGTGACCTCCTCGTGCTCGGCCTTGACCTGCGCCTTGGCCGCGTCGAGCGCCTCGTCCCAGGCGGCCTCGTACTCCTCCGGCGTCTCCGTCGGGGAGAGCCCGCGAGCCCGCAGGGCCTCGTCGGCGATGAACTCGGCGTTCCCGCCGAGCTGGATGTCGGTGCCCCGGCCGGCCATGTTGGTGGCCACCGTGACCGCGCCCGGGCGGCCGGCCTGGGCGATGATCGCCGCCTCACGGGCGTGGTTCTTGGCGTTGAGGACCTCGTGCGGGATCCCACGCCGCAGCAGGAACTTCGAGAGGACCTCGGACTTCTCGACGCTCGCGGTGCCGACCAGCACCGGCTGGCCGGCCTCGTGCCGCTCGGCGATGTCGTCGACGACGGCCTCGAACTTGGCCTTCTCCGTCTTGTAGATGACGTCGGCGCGGTCCGCGCGCACCATCGGCCGGTTCGTGGGGATCGGCACGACGCCCAAGGAGTAGGTCTGGGAGAGCTCGGCGGCCTCGGTCTGGGCCGTGCCGGTCATTCCGGAGAGCTTGTCGTAGAGCCGGAAGTAGTTCTGGAGGGTGATCGTGGCGAGCGTCTGGTTCTCGTCCTTGATCTTCACCTTCTCCTTGGCCTCGATGGCCTGGTGCATGCCCTCGTTGTAGCGGCGGCCGGCCAGCACGCGCCCGGTGAACTCGTCGACGATGAGGACCTCGCCGTTGCTGACGATGTACTGCTGGTCCTTCTTGAACAGCTCCTTGGCCTTGAGCGCGTTGTTGAGGTAGCTGATCAGCGGGGTGTTCGCCGCCTCGTACAGGTTGTCGATGCCGAGCTGGTCCTCGACGAACTCGACGCCCTCCTCCGTGACGGCGACGGTGCGCTTGTCCTCCTCCACCTCGTAGTGGACGTCGCGCTTCATCATCGGGACCAGGCGGGCGAACTCGCCGTACCACTTGGCGCTGGTCTCGGCCGGGCCGCTGATGATCAGCGGGGTGCGGGCCTCGTCGATGAGGATCGAGTCGACCTCGTCGACGATCGCGTAGTGGTGCCCGCGCTGGACCAGGTCGGCCTTGCTCCACGCCATGTTGTCGCGCAGGTAGTCGAAGCCGAACTCGTTGTTCGTGCCGTAGGTGATGTCGCAGGCGTAGAGCTCGCGTCGCTGCGCCGGGGTCTGGCCGGAGAGGATGCTGCCGACCGAGAGCCCGAGGAAGCGGTGCACGCGGCCCATCCACTCGGCGTCGCGCTTGGCCAGGTAGTCGTTGACCGTGACGACGTGCACGCCCTTGCCCGACAGCGCGTTGAGGTAGGCCGGGAGGACGCCGGTGAGCGTCTTCCCCTCACCGGTGCGCATCTCGGCGATGTTGCCCAGGTGCAGCGCCGCGCCGCCCATCAGCTGCACGCGGAAGTGCCGCTGCCCCAGGGTGCGGGTGGCCGCCTCCCGGACGACGGCGAACGCCTCGGGCAGGAGCGCGTCGAGGGACTCGCCCTCGGCGTGGCGCTCCTTGAACTCGTCCGTCTTGGCCCGCAGCTCCGCGTCGGAGAGGTCGGTGTAGTCGTCGGCGAGCGACTCCACCGCGTCGGCGATTCTGCCGAGGCGTCGGACGAGCTTGCCCTCACCGGCACGGAGGATCTTCGAGAACAGCACGACCCCAGCGTAGGCGGCCCGGCCCCGGCTGCGGACGCGGCGACCGCCCGGGGCACCACGCGTCCCATCCGTACGCTGCAGCGATGGCACGCGATCCGTCCGACCCGGGCCCCGGGCTGCTCGAGTTCCTGACCGAGCGGCACCTGGCGACGCTGACCACCCTGCGTCCCGACGGCACGCCGCACGTCGTCCCGGTCGGGGTCACCTACGACGCGCCGACCAGGACCGCCCGGGTGATCACCTCCGGCACCTCCGCCAAGGCCCGGCACGTCCGGGAGGGGCAGGCGCGGGTCGCCGTCTGCCAGGTCGACGGGCGCCGCTGGACCACCCTCGAGGGGACGGCGGTGGTGCGCGAGGACGCCGCCTCGGTGGCCGACGCCGTCGAGCGGTACGCGCGGCGGTACCGCCCGCCGCGGGAGAACCCGGCCCGCGTCGTCATCGAGATCTCGGTGGACCGCATCCTGGGCAACGCATGACGATGCCCACATGACGTGGGATCCGCGGCCCCGGCCGGAGGCTCACCGCGAGCCTGCGAGTGGTGAGTGGGCCGGGGTCCTTTCGCTGCTCAACGAGACGGTGCGCACCGAGCGGTTGGTGTTGCGCCCCTACCGGTCCTCCGACGTCGACGCGGTGCACCGGGCCTCGCAGGACCCCGAGACCCAGCGCTGGATCTCGACGATCCCGGTGCCCTACACGCGCGAGGACGCCCGCCACTACGTGGAGGAGGTGGCCATGCGCGAGCGGGCGGACGGTACGGGGCTCTCCGCCGTCGTCGAGGCCGACGGCGAACTGGCCGGCACCGCGGGGCTGTACCTGCGCCCCGGGCGCCTCGGCCCGGAGATCGGCTACACGATCGCCCCCTGGGCGCGCGGCCACGGCTACGCCGCGGAGGCCGCGCACGCGCTCGCCGACTGGGCCCTCGGGCTCGGCGCGCCCCGGGTGCACCTGTTCGTCGACGTGGGGAACGTCGCGTCGCGGGTCGTCGCCCGCCGCGCGGGGTTCCGCGAGGAGGGCGTGGTCCGGGGCTGCCTGGACCAGCGTGACGGCAGCCGGAGCGACGCGGTGCTGTTCGGCCGGCTCGCCGGCGACTGAGCGGGGCACGGCCGGGCGGCCGCGCCCCGCCCGGTCAGACGTTCGCCGGCTGCGGCGCGGCGCTGGGCGCCGAGGCCGGGGAGGCGCCGTCCTGCGACACGGGGGCGAGGCGGATGAGCCCGTAGTCGTAGGCGTGCCGGCGGTAGACGACCGTCGGCTGGCCGGTGTCGGCGCACTGGAACAGGAAGAAGTCGTGGCCGACCAGCTCCATCTCGTGGAGGGCCTGGTCGACGGTCATCGGCGTCGCCGGGTGGTGTTTCTCCCGCACGATCTGGCCGGGCAGGTGCTCGTCGAGGTCGGTGACGTGCGGCCCGGTGGCCAGTTCGCGGTCGAGCTCCAGCTGCTGCTCGATGGTGAGCTCGGGGTGGCCGGTGTCCGGCGCGGCGCCGGTCAGGCGCACGCTGTCGGGGGTCCGCCGGCCGTGGTGCACCCGGCGGCGGTCCGCCGCCCGGCGCAGCCTGTTGTCCAGCTTGCCGCAGGCCAGGTCGAGCGCCGCGTAGAAGTCCGGGCCCGCGGCCTCGGCGCGGACCACCGGGCCCTTGCCGCGCAAGGTGATCTCCACGCGCTGGCAGCTGGCCGACTGGCGGGGGTTCTTCTCGTGGAAGAGCTCGACGTCGATGCGGGACAGCTTGGCGTCGAACCGCTCCAGCTGACCGACCTTGTCCTCGACGTGTTGGCGGTAGTGCTCAGGGACCTCGACGTTGCGACCACGGACCACGATCTCCATGAGACCTCCCGGTGGGGGACGGGGATTGGTCGCTTCGACGCTAGTCCCTCCCCTGGGACCGCGACAGTCGATCGAGGTCGTGGTGGAGGACGGTCCCGGACCGGTACCGGGCCCTCCCGGTGGCGCCCCGCGCGGGCCCGGCGGGGGCCCGCGGGGTGGCGGCCACGACCGCCGCCACGACCGTGCCCGAGGCCCCGGGAGCGGTGTCCAGGGCCCGCGCCGCCTCGGTCAGCGTGGCCCCCGTGGTGACCACGTCGTCGACCAGGACCAGCACCGCACCGGGCGGGCGTCGTGCGCCGGTCACCTCGAACGTGCCGGCCAGGTTGGCCCGCCGCTCGACCGCGGAGAGCCCCGAGGAGTCGCGGACCCGGCCGCGCCGGCGCAGCGCCCGGCACTCGTCGGCCGCCAGGCCGGCCGCCCGCAGCTCGGCCACGGCCCGGCCGGTCAGCTCGCGCACGTGGTCCCGGCCCCGGCTCCGGAGGGCGGCGCGGGACGCGGGGACCGGCACCAGCAGGAGCGGCGGCTCGCCGTCCACCCCGAGCCGGACGGCGGCGACGGCGAGGGCGAGCGCCGCACCCAGCGGCACCGCGAGCTCCGCCCGCCCGTGCTCCTTGAAGGCGTTGACCACCGGGCGCACCGGGCCGGCGTAGGCGGCGGCCGCCACGGTGGGCGGGAAGCCCGCCGGGAAGCGCCTGGGCGAGGCCAGGTGCGGCGCGGCCAGCAGCCGGGCGCAGCCGGGGCAGAGGACCGCGCCGGGGAGCCCGCACCCGGCGCAGCAGCGGGGCAGCACCAGGTCGGCCAGCGCCGCCCCCACCCTGCCGATCGTCGCGCTGAGCACCACGGCAGCCTATGGCCCCGTCCAGAGGCTCGGGTCGAGCGTGCGAGGACTGAGGACGACGGGGTCCCTCCTCCTGTGGACGGCGCCCGGCTCAGGACGGGTAGAAGGGCGCCGTCCCCCGCAGCGGCTCGGCGCCGGGGACCAGCGTCACCCACCGGCCCCCGGACAGCTGCCAGACGGTGCCGCCGGCGCTCACCAGCGGCTGCCGCGAGGGGGCGACCGCCAGCGCGGTCGGCTGGCTGGGCAGCCCGGACGTGGAGACCGGGGCCAGGCCCCAGCCGTCGACCCCGACGGTGTACGGGACGATCCGGTCCTCGCCCGCGTCCCCCGCGAGCACCATGAGGCTGCCGCTGTCCCGCCAGCCGACGTCGATGACGCCGGACAGGGTGGGCGCGACGTCCCGCAGGTCGCGCAGCACCACCGCGCTGTCCCCCTCGGACCGGACGACGGTGCCGACGTGGAGCCGGCGGCCCTGCGCCCCCTCGACGACGACCGCGGCACGGACGCCGTCGGGCGAGAGCTGCAGCACGTCCGCCCGCCCCAGCCCGGGGAGGGTCGGCGCGGCGACCGGCTGCGGCGGCCCCCCGGCGGGCACCCGGACCAGCTCGGCGCCGTCCCGCACCACCCACGCCTCCGTGCGCGTCGCGGCGACGGTCGGCGCGCTGATCGAGCTCCCGCCGAGCACGGGGGCCAGCTCGCCCCCGTAGGGCCCGGCGAGCAGTTCGGCGCCGGCCTCGTCGCTGCGGACACCGGTGAGGAAGTTGAGCTGGCCGCTGGCCGCCGCGACGGCGGCACTGTCCAGGTCGTAGCGCCCCTCCCCCGCGGGGCCGGGGACCGCGTCGCCCCGCGGGACCGTGCGGACGGCCCCGGCCTCGACGTAGTGGCCGACCCCGTCGACGGGGACGGCGTCCGGGTCGAAGGAGGCCCAGTCCTCGACGGTCTGCTGCCGGGGCACGCCGCTGGGGGTCACCGGCTCGCCGTCGAGCAGGATGACGACGTTGGTGATCCGCGGCCGGACCAGCTGCTGCAGGCTCCAGACCAGCTGCGCGCAGACCTCGGCGAGGATCGGCGCGGGCTCCGCCGGCAGGCCGCTGAGCTCCACGGTGGCGGTCTGCCCCTCGACCGTGACGGTGGAGCCCAGCTCCACCCCGCTCAGGGGGTTGAGGACGCCGGCGGCCAGCGGCGCCGACGGCCCCGTGATCAGCCGCTCCACCAGCGCCGTGGGCTGGGACTCCCCGCGGATGAGGTAGCGGGGGTCGGGGACGACGCGCGACGCGGTCGGGTCGAGGAAGTAGGCGTCGATCGGGTCGTAGAGCCGCCGGAAGTCGGGCTCGAGCATGATCAGGCCGTCGGGTGGGTTGGTGATCCGCCACTCGCCGTCGACCTGCTGCAGGGTGAAGTCCCGGGTGAAGACGCCCCGCTCGGCGACGGTGAACACCCCGCGGGGGTCGACCGTCCCGATCAGGTTGGCGGTCACCGTGACCGCGCCCTCGTCCGTCGTCACGACGGCGTAGTCGGTGCCGATGACGCTGATCCCGCTGTCGTCGGCCCACGTCTCGGCCGGTCCGGGCGCCAGGTACTGCCGGGCCACCGGGTGGCGGCGCACCGTGCTGGCGGCCGCATCGATGAACTGGCGCACGATCTCCTCGGCGCTGGCCCCGGGCACCGGGGCGACGGGCTCGATGCCGACCGCCTCGGGCACCCGGGCCGGCGCCTGGGTGATCAGGACCGTCGCGGAGTCGGTGGGCACGGTGGAGCAGGAGACGAGCGTCAGCAGCGCGGTGAGCAGCGCCAGGACGACCGCGGGGCGACGGCGGATCACCGCAGCGCCCCCGGCCGGCGCAGCTTCACCGGCCGCAGCGGCAGCGGCGAGCTGGTCAGGTCGGTGCCCGCCACCAGCGGCAGCGTGAGCCGGAACTGCGCACCGGCGCCGGGCTGGCCCCACACCTGCAGCCAGCCGCCGTGCAGACGGGCGTCCTCGAGGCTGATCGACAGGCCCAGCCCGCTGCCGCCCACGGTGCGCACGCGGGAGGGGTCGGCGCGCCAGAACCGGTCGAACACGTGCTGCGCCTCCCCCGGGCTGAGGCCGACCCCGTGGTCGCGGACGGTGACCGCGGCCGCCGACCGGTTGGCCGCCAGGGTGATCTCCACCGGGTGCCCGGCCCCGTGCTCGATCGCGTTGCCGACCAGGTTGCGCAGGATCCGCTCCACCCGGCGGACGTCGACCTCGGCCAGGACCGCCTCGTCCGGCCGGGTGACCACGAGGTCGCAGGCGTGCCGCTCGGCCAAGGCGCTCATCCCGTCGACGACCCGGCCGACCAGCGCGCCCATGTCGGCCGGCGCGGAGTCGAGCACGGCGGCGCCGGCGTCGTACCGGCTGATCTCCAGCAGGTCGGTGAGCAGCGCCTCGAAGCGGTCGAGCTCGGCGCTCAGCAGCTCGGCGGAGCGGGCCACGTGCGCGGGGAAGTCGCCCCGGGCCTCGTGCAGCACCTCGGCGGCCATCTGCACGGTGGTCAGCGGCGTGCGCAGCTCGTGGGACACGTCGGAGGTGAACCGCTGCTGCAGCTGCGAGAGGCCCTCGAGCTGGGTGATCTGCCGCTGGAGGCTGTCGGCCATCGCGTTGAAGCTGGTCGCCAGCCGCGCGAGGTCGTCCTCGCCGCGCACCACCATGCGCTCCTCGAGCTGCCCCTCGGCGAGCCGCTGGGCGGTGCCGGCCGCCTGCCGCACCGGGTCCACCACCAGCCGGGTGACCAGGACACCGATGCCGACCACGAGCAGCGTGAGGGCGACCCCGCTGATGAGCACCGTGGTGCGGATCAGGCCGAGGCTCTCCTGCTCCTGCTGGAGCGGGAAGACGTAGTAGAGCTCGATGCGGTCGGGGCCGGTGGCGTCACCGGTGACCGGCGCGCCCACCACCAGGCTCGGCCGGGGGTCGCCGACGTCGCCGGGGACCATGTCGTACTTCGAGGCCTGGTTGCCGGCGTCCACCGCGGCCCGGAGCTCCTCGGGCAGCGCGGCGGTGAGGGGCCGGCGGTTCGTGGCGGGGATCTCGGCCCCGGCGGAGGGCCGGTAGACCATGACGACGTCGAAGTCGCCGGCCGCGCCGCCGCGGTCCAGCAGCTGGTTCACCGTGCGGGCCAGGGTGGCGCGGACGCTGGCGGCGTCGCCGGTCGCGATGCCGGCGACCTCGCTCTGGGCGTACACGACACCGGCCTGGACCTGGTCGATCGCGGCCTGCCGCTTGACGTCGAGCAGCTGGTCCTTGATCTGGCTGAACAGCACCAGGCTGACGATCACCACCACGGTGCCGGCGAGCAGCATGGTGATGGCGCCGATGCGGACCTGCAGCGACGAACGCCAGGTCTGCGCCGCCCGGGCGCCCAGCTCGTGGAGGGTCCGCCGCGTGCGGCGGCGTGCCCGCCCGGCCCGGCGACGCAGCCCGCGCCCGAGCCGGACGAGCTCGTCGCGGGTGCCCGGCCGGCCACCTGCCCCCTGTGGGGGGCGACCCGCACCCGTGCCCGTCTCGGGGGTCCGGGTGGCGGTCACCGCTCCAGTGTCACCCGGCCGGCGCCCGATGCGGGGAGCCCGCACAGGGTGACGCACGACTCGCCCCCGGTCGCGGTGCCGTGGCTCACGGTGGGCCGGCCTTGTAGCCCACGCCGCGCACGGTGAGCACGACCTCGGGCTTCTCGGGGTCCTTCTCGACCTTGGCGCGCAGCCGCTGCACGTGCACGTTCACCAGGCGGGTGTCGGCGGCGTGCCGGTAGCCCCACACCTGCTCGAGCAGGAGCTCGCGGGTGAAGACCTGGCGCGGCTTGCGGGCCAGTGCGACCAGCAGGTCGAACTCCAGCGGGGTCAGCGCGATGGGGACGCCGTCCCGGCTGACCTGGTGCGCCGGGACGTCGATCTGCACGTCGCCGATGCTCAGGTTCTCCGCCTGCCCGGTCTCCCCGCGGCGCAGCTGCGCCCGGACGCGGGCGACGAGCTCGACGGGCTTGAACGGCTTGGTGACGTAGTCGTCGGCCCCGGCCTCCAGCCCCTGGACGACGTCGATCGTGTCGCCCTTCGCGGTGAGCATGACGATGGGCACCGTCGACTGGGTGCGGATGTCCTGGCAGATCTGCAGGCCGTTGCGGCCGGGCAGCATCAGGTCGAGCAGCACCAGGTCGGGCCGGGTCTGCTGGAAGACGCCGACGGCCCGGTTGCCGTCGGAGACGAAGGCGGGTTCGTACCCCTCGCGCCGCAGCACGATGCCGAGCATCTCGGCGAGGGCGGCGTCGTCGTCGACGACGAGGACACGGCCGCGGCTGGGCCCGTTCTGCGGAGCGGTGGGGGGCACGGCGACCATTCTGCGCTGTTCAGGGCGCCGAGGGGGCTGCACCCCACCCGCCAGGGTGGCTGCCGGGACGGCTGGGACCCCCCTTGCCACCCCAGGGCACAGGAAGCTCCCCCTGCGCATCAGGGCCCGAAGACGCAGGTGGAGCTTCCTGTGCCCCCTGTGGTGACGTGCTGGAACGGCCCCTCGCAGGGCCCCACCACGAGCGGAGCGAGTGGTGGGGGGCGAGGGGGTCCTTTCAGTAGCGGTAGTGGTCGCTCTTGTAGGGGCCTTCGACGGGGACGCCGATGTAGTCGGCCTGCACCTTGGTGAGCTCGGTCAGCTTCACGCCGAGCGCATCGAGGTGCAGCCGCGCCACGTGCTCGTCGAGCTTCTTCGGCAGCACCGTGACGCCGGGGGTCTGCCCCTCGTAGGCGGCGCGGTTGTTCCACAGCTCGATCTGGGCGAGCACCTGGTTGGAGAAGGAGGCGCTCATGACGAAGCTGGGGTGCCCGGTGGCGTTGCCGAGGTTCAGCAGCCGCCCCTCCGACAGCAGGATGATCGTGTGGCCGTCGGCGAACCGCCACTCGTCGACCTGCGGCTTGATCGTCGTCCGCTCGACGCCGGGGGTGCGGGCCAGGCCGGCGACGTCGATCTCGTTGTCGAAGTGCCCGATGTTGCCGATGATCGCCTGGTGCTTGGTCCGGCCGAGCTGCTCGGCCGAGATGATGTCCTTGTTGCCGGTCGCGGTGATGATGATGTCGGCCTTGCCGATGACCTCGTCGAGCGTGGTCACCTCGTAGCCGTGCATCGCCGCCTGCAGCGCGTTGATCGGGTCGATCTCGGTGACGATCACGCGGGCACCCTGGCCGCGGAGCGACTCCGCGCAGCCCTTGCCGACGTCCCCGTAGCCGCAGACCACGGCCACCTTGCCGCCGATCATCACGTCGGTGGCGCGGTTGATGCCGTCGATGAGCGAGTGCCGGCAGCCGTAGAGGTTGTCGAACTTGCTCTTGGTGACCGAGTCGTTGACGTTGATCGCCGGGAAGAGCAGCCGGCCGTCGCGGGCCAGCTCGTACAGGCGCATGACGCCGGTGGTGGTCTCCTCGGTGACGCCCCTGATGCCCTGGCCGATGCGGGTCCAGTACCCGGCGTCGGAGGCCAGCGTGCCGCGGAGGACGTCCAGGATGACGCCGTACTCCTCGGAGTCGGCGTCGGTGGTGTCGGGGACGACGCCGTCGGCCTCGAAGCGGGTGCCCAGGTGCACGAGCAGGGTGGCGTCGCCGCCGTCGTCGAGCAGCATGTTCGGGCCCACGACCTCACCGGCCCCGTCACGGAACTCGAACAGCCGCTGGGTGCACCACCAGTACTCCTCGAGCGTCTCGCCCTTCCAGGCGAAGACCGGCACGCCGGCCGGCTGCTCGGGGGTGCCCTCGCCGACGACGATCGCGGCGGCGGCGTGGTCCTGGGTGGAGAAGATGTTGCAGCTGACCCAGCGGACGTCGGCGCCCAGCGCGGTCAGCGTCTCGATGAGGACGGCGGTCTGCACGGTCATGTGCAGGGAGCCGGCGATCCGCGCGCCGGCCAGGGGCTGCGCGTCGCCGTACTCGGCACGCAGCGCCATGAGGCCGGGCATCTCGTGCTCGGCGAGCTGGATCTCCTTGCGCCCGAACGGCGCCAGGGAGAGGTCGGCGACCTTGAAGTCGCCGTCGGTCAGCGTGCGGGTGCCAGTGCTGGCGGTCAAGAGAAGCTCCAGGTCCGGCCCGGCTGAGGAGCCGGGCCTCGGGTCGGATCTGTGGTCGCTGCGATCCCCGCCCACGGCGGGGAGAGCGAGCATGCCGAGGCTTCGGCGGGGCTCGTGCCGTGGTCCAGCCTACGTCGTCGGACGGCCATCCGCGGCCGGTGATGCCTGGCGGTCCTGCCGCAGGGGCGCCCCCGGTGTCACGATCCGGGCCACCACCTGCTCGTTGTTGGACGTGTAGGCCTCGTAGCAGACGGTCGCGCCGGAGGCCTCCAGGTACTCCTGCCAGGCGAGGTGCTCGCCGCCCTCCTGCCAGCCCGGGTAGTTGAAGTACTCGTCGAAGAGCACCACCGACCCGGCGACCAGCCGCGGCCCCACCAGCGACAGCACGGTCACCGCCGAGGAGTACAGGTCGCCGTCCACGTGCAGGAAGTGGACGGGCCCGGGGTGCTGGTCGAGGAAGCCGGGGAGCGTCTCGTCGAACCAGCCGGTGACCAGCTCCGCCCCCTCGACCCGGGGGATCCGGTCCACGGCGAAGGCACCGGCGCGCACGTGCGGCCGGTAGTCCGCCGGCAGCCCCTGGAAGGAGTCGAAGCCGTAGACCTCCCTCCCCTCGCGGGACGCCGCGATGATCCGGAGGGAGCGGCCCTGGAAGACGCCGAACTCCAGCGCCATCCCGCCCGGTGGCGCGATCTCGAGCGCGTACCGCAGCGTGCTCTCGGGGTCGTGGAACTCCCGGCCGGTCGGCATGGCCTGGCGCACCCAGCGGGCAGAGCTCAGCGCGGCCTCCCGTTCACCGGCCGCCAGCAGGTCCCGCCTGGCCCGGAACTCCGCCTCCCCGACGATCCGCTCCACCTCGGAGCGGACGATGCGGGTCATCCGTTCCTCGAAGGGGCGCACCAACCAACCGTCGATCCGCCGCCGCACGGCGCCCCTCACGGTGCCGGCACCCTGCCCGTCCGCCATGCGCTCTCCCTTCCGCGGCACCCGGCGCGAACCGGCTCCCGCGATGTCTCGCCGATGGGTCCTGCTACCGGTCGTCGAACAGCCGCGCCCAGGTGTCCCGGCTGCTCAGCTCCGGCAGACGACGGCGGTACTCGTCGCGGGCGCGCTCACCCTCGCGCGCCAGCCGCCACAGGACCGCGGCCCCCTGCCGGGCGAGCTCGAGCATGCGGTCGCGGTCGAAGGAGCGGACGCGCACGCCCGACTGCGAGGGGTCGGTGACGACGGCGGTGTCGAACCGGGCCACGTGCCACCACTGGGCGTCGCCGGCGGCGATCGCGGCGGTTCCCCGCGGCCGGCGCAGCAGCTGCGACAGGATCCGCTTCCCCAGCACCGCGCGCACCATGGACGGGTCGCCCGCCGACACCTCCTTGGGCATCGCCGCGGCGGGGATGCCCGGAACCGCGGACGCCGGGTGGGTGGCCGTCTC
The DNA here is from genome assembly GCF_054050895.1 of Blastococcus sp. SYSU DS0669. Classification (NCBI taxonomy): domain Bacteria; kingdom Bacillati; phylum Actinomycetota; class Actinomycetes; order Geodermatophilales; family Geodermatophilaceae; genus Blastococcus; species Blastococcus sp. SYSU DS0669. The sequence continues at coordinate 40,558 of NZ_JBJHAE010000010.1, forward strand.
CGGGTGCTCGCTCCACAGCTTCCGGACCACCGAGACGGTCTCCGCCCCGCCGTCCGCCAGGACGTCGGGGCCGCTCAGGAAGTCCTCCACCGCCCGCAGCATGAGCGCTGCGAGGCCGTACCGCATCGACACCAGGTAGTCGGTCAGCTGGCGCGCCAGGTGCTCGACGATGCGACGCCGGTCGAAGTCGCTGTGCAGGGCGCTGACGATCAGGGAGTTGCGGAAGCTGAAGTACCGCGACCAGTCGTCCCAGTTCTTCCACGCGAAGTCGGCGTGCCAGACGCCCGCCCCGGGGAGCGTCACGGTGGGGAACCCGGCCGCCCGCGCACGCAGGCCGTACTCGATGTCGTCCCACTGGAAGAACATCGGCAGCGGGTACCCGATCGCGTGGACGACCTCCGAAGGCACCAGGCAGGTCCACCACGCGTTGTAGTCCGCGTCCACCCGGACGTCCTGCTGCTCCTCGGTGAGGTCGGCGTCGGCGAGGGCGCCCGCCACCGGCCGGCCGGCGCGCAGGATGGCCAGATCGGCCGTCTCCGCACCCACGTGCAGCCGGTCGGGGTGCAGCAGGTTGAGCATCTGACCGCCCACGAGCAGCGGCTCGTCGGCGCAGTCGGCGAGCGCCCGCAGCCGCAGCACGCTGTCGGGCTCCAGCCGGATGTCGTCGTCCATGAGCAGGAGGTCGACCGGGCTGCCCGCCGCCTCCCCCAGGGCCTCGTAGATGCCGCGCGTGAAGCCGCCGGCACCGCCGAGGTTGGGCTGCCGGACGTAGCGCAGCGCGGCGCCGAGCGCATCGCGGACCGCGGCGAAGCCGGCACGGGAGTCGACGGTGTCGGTCCCCTGGTCGACGACGTACACGGCCCCGAGGTCACCGGCGACCTCGGGATCGGAGGCGAGCGTCTCCAGGGTTGCCAGGCAGTCGTCGGCCCGGTTGAAGGTGCAGATGACCACCGCGGTCCCGCGGCGCGGCCGGTGGGCGGCCACCGACCAACGGACCCGCTCGACGGTCATCCTCGAGTCGGCGGTCTGGAGCTCCAGCCACAGCGCCCCGCCGTCGACGAACCGGTCCAGCGCGACGGTGAGCGCCACGGTGTCCTGCGAGGCGTCGTCGGCGCTGTGCGCCGCCACCGTGCGCGGCCTGCCGTCGCCGTCCGAGGCGACGACCCGCAGCGTCCCCGACCCGCTGACGACGGCGGTGACCTCGACCTCGCGGACCGACGTCCAGCGCTGCCAGTAGGACGCCGGGAAACGACCGAAGTAGGTGTTGGTGGTGACGACGGCGTGCCCGTCGACGACCACCCGGTCGCGGTCGCGCAGCATGACGCCCTGGGTGGCCACGCTGTACAGCTCGTCGGGCGCCTGGGGCGTGGGGCCGCGGAACAGGGTCCGCTGCGCGACCAGCCTGCCGGGACCGGGCGGTCCTCCGCCGTCCCGACCCTCCGGGCCGGTCGCCTCACGCGTGTGCAGAACCATGGGCCGAACGATCCTCCCACCAGACGAACGGCGCCCGAGGGCGCCCTTGATGATCAAAACTAGACGGGCTCACGCCGTTCGGCAGAGGAGCGCCCTCGGGGCGGACGCACGGGCCGGGGGTCGTCACGGAGAGCGAACCCCTGTTCCCGTCCCACCACGGCCGGTGCGCCACCGCAGCGAGCGGAACCAGAGGAGCGCCTGGAGCGCGGCCACCGTCGCCGCTCCCGCGGCCACGGCGGCGCCGGCCCGGAGTCCCGGCGGCCGGTGGGTGAGGACGAGCGTCCCCTCACCTTCCGGGACCGCGGCCACGATCAGGCCGGCCGGCCCGTCGACGAGGTCCACCTCCCGGCCGTCGACGGTCGCGGTGTAGCCGGGCCAGGCGAGCCGTGCGAAAGCGATGCGCCCGGCCCGGTCCGCGTCGTAGCGGACCGTCTCCTGCTGCGGACCGGCCGCGCTCCCCAGGACCTCCACGCCGGACGAGCTCCACGAGACCCGCCCCGTGCCGTCGAGCGGCTGCTCGCGCACCCACACCGTCCGGACGTCGTCCCTCTCGAGCACCTGCCACCCCGGCGGCGATTCCTGCGCCGCCGGGCCGGGCAGCAGCGAACGCTGGATGACCAGCGTGGAGACCCGCATCGCGTCGACCAAGGGCACCGGGATCCCCTCACCGGCCGGTTCCCACAGGCGGTCGAACGCTTCCGGGCAGACGGCGCCGCGGTAGTCCATGCACAGCTCCGTGCCGAACTCGAGGAATCCGATACCGCTGTAGCTGCCGACGGCCCGGGCGCCGGCGGCGCGCGGCAGGTTGCCGAAGAGGATCTCCCCCCGGGCCATCTGCTCGCTCGTGACGCCCTCGAGCGCGGCCAGCTGGAGCACCGTCCCCTCGTAGCCGACGGCACCCGCCGCCATGCGGTCCAGGTCGTGCGGCGGGTAGGTCGCGGGGTCGGGAGCCGGCTGCGGGAGGGTGCTCGTCTGCAGGAACAGCACGAGGACCGTGCCGACCACGCCGACCGCTCCGAGCGCCGGCATCCCGCGGCGCAGCCCCGACGCCAGCGCCGCGGCGACGAGTGCGGCCACCAGCACCAGCCCGGCGAGGTGGATGCGGTCCATCTCGGCCGGTCGCACCGCCCAGGCGAGGTACGCGCCGACCAGCACGACGGCACCGCTGGCGGCTGCGCGTCGCCGGACGCGGTCCGTGGCGAGGCCGGCGGACAGCACGACGGCGAAGCAGACCGCAGCCGCGAGGTACAGGTGCTCGATCAGCCGGACGGGCCAGCGGAACAGCCACAGGTTGGAGGGGCCCAGGGCGGCCAGCAGGAAGAAGCCACCGACGACGGCGAGGCTGACCAGCGAGCGGGGCGGGCGGCGCAGCGCATGCCACCGCAGCCAGGGCAGCAGGGGCAGCACGAACCAGGCGAAATAGGTGGAGGGGACGCGTTCCACGAGCGCGCCGTTCCAGTTGAGCATGGCCGGCAGGTACGTGGGCGAGCTGGCGGCCACCAGGTCGCCCACGTCCGGGACGAGGAACGTGTCGTTGGCGACCACCGCCAGGGTCTGCCGGGCCGACACCGGGTTGGTGCCCAGCAACGGCAGGAACACCGCCAGGGCGAGCGCTCCGACGCAGGCGCCCATCACGACCAGGTGGGCCAGCCTGGCGAACCGCCGCTGGAGGAGCAGCTCGACGGCGATCGCCCCCAGCACCACCACCAGCCCCAGCGCCGCGTAGGGGCTGCCGGTGGTCATCGCCAGCGCACCGAAGAGGAAGGGCACGAAGGGGTTGAGCCGGCCACGGGAGTGCCGGCGGGCCGCCCACCAGAAGTGGGTCACCCAGGTGAACGCGAACAGCCCGGCGGGCCAGCCCGATGCCTCGTACCAGAGCGTGAAGCCCGACACCGGGACCGCGGTCGCCACCAGGACGGCCGGGATGCGGCCGGCCCCGTACTCCCGGGCCAGCAGGAACACGCCGGCTGCCAGGACGGCGAGCATCTCGATCATGACCACGGCAGAGGCCAGCGAGAGGTCCTCGAAGAAGGACACCAGGACGAAGTTCAGCAGGTTGACCGGGTTCCAGATGCCCAGCAGCGCCTCGGCGGCGTAGTTCCCGCCCACCCATCCCGCCGGGTCCATCGTCGGCCACCGGCCGTCCCGCAGCTGCTCGCCGAAGACGTGCCAGAGCGGTGCGAACTGCTCGACCTGGTCCCCGACGTAGAAGAAGTGCTCGCCCCGCCACTGCGGGATGGTCCCGATGACCGCCGTCAGGACGCCGACGCCGAGCGCGACGAGCCAGTCGGGCGCCCGCAGCAGAGGTCCGAGGCGACCACGCCGCTCCGGCGGCGACGACCGACCGGCCGTCTCCGACGCGACCGAGGCCCCGGTGGCCTCGGCGACCTCGGCGGTCACCGCCGGCCCCTGGACGCCGACACGGCACCGCTGCCGATGTCACCGGCGGGCCCGGCCGGCCGGCCCGCGAGCAGCCGGCGGGAGAGCAGGAAGGTCACGGGGATGGCGGCCGCGGCGGCGACCAGCGGGGCGACGCGCTCGGCCAGGCCCAGCCACTCCACCAGGACCACCACCCCGACCGTGGTCAGGAGGTAGTTCGTCGCGTTGGTGAGCGGCCAGAGGGCGAACTTCCGCCACGTGGGCCGGGTCCTGAACGTCCACAGCGTGTTCAGGAAGAAGGAGCCGACCATGGCGACGACCAACGCCAGCAGGTGGGCGACGAGGTACGGCACGACGACGTGCAGGAGCAGGTAGGTGCCGTAGTAGACGCCGGTGTTGATCACCCCGACGACGGCGAACCTGGCGACATGCTGGAGCATCAGCCGCGGCCGGCCCTCGACTCCCGCTGCCCGGTGACCGGCTCCGACTGCCACGGGTCCTCCGCGTCCCCACCGACGGCGCCACCGTGGGCTGCCGGCCCACCAGGTGCCGCGGAGGCCACGTTGTTCTCGAACAGCAGCGTCTCGCGCACCGGCGCCCGGGTGCGGCGGGGCGCCTGCACCCCGGGTTCGTGGTCGCTCGCCTCGGCGACGATGAAGTGCGGGCGCTGCTTGGCCTCGAAGTAGATCCGCCCGACGTACTCGCCGATGACCCCCAGGAAGAGCAGCTGGAGGCCACCCAGACCGAGGATCGCCGTGACGAGCGTGATGTACCCGGGGACCGCGATGCCCCCGAAGACGGCGGCGACGATCAGGTAGCCCACGTACGTGAAGGACAACGCCGTCACCAGCAGACCGACGTAGATCGCCAGGCGCAGGGGGGCGTTGTTGAACGACATGATGCCGTCGACCCCGTAGTTCAGCAGCCGGCGCAGCGTCCACTTGCTCCCGCCGGTGCCCTGCCGGGACTCGTTGCGGTAGTCGACGTGCGCGGTGGGGAAGCCGATCCAGGAGAACAGCCCCTTGGAGAACCGGTTGTACTCCCCCATCTGCAGCAGCGCGTCGACCGCGCGGCGGCTCAGCAGCCGGAAGTCCCCGACGCCGTCCTCCATCTGCACCTCGACCAGCGAGTTCGCCAGGCGGTAGTAGAGGCGGGCCAGCACGGTCCGGGCGAGCGCATCCCCCTCCCGCGTGCGCCGGGCCACGACCTGGTCGTAGCCCTGCCGGTGCAACGCGAGCATCTCCACGAGCAGGCGCGGCGGGTGCTGGAGGTCGGCGTCCATGATCACGACGACGTCGCCGGAGGCGTAGGCCAGGCCGGCCAGCATCGCCGACTCCTTGCCGAAGTTCCGGCTCAGGGAGACGTAGCGCACCCGCGGATCGGCGTCGTGCAGCAGTCGCACCACCCCCATCGTCCGGTCGCGACTGCCGTCGTCGACCAGGACGATCTCCACGTCGACCCCGGCGTTCTCGACGGCGTCGAAGACACGCGACACGAGCTGCGGGAGCACCTCTTCCTCGTTGTGGCAGGGCACCACCACGGACAGCAGCATGCGTTGTTCCTCCTCCGGTCCGGCTCCCAGCCTCCCAGGTCACCGCGGACCGTGACACGGACCGGGCCACGGTCATCGGTCCAGGTTGCTACGCCGACGGCCATCCCGCCCGCCGGACCACCGGGTCGCCCCCGCACGGGTCGCGGCTGCCCTCGGCCCGACGGCGGGGCGGATCACTCGCAGCCGACGCCGTCGCCGTCACCGTCCAGGCCCGGCGACCACCCCGGGTCACCGGCGCGGATCGGAGCTGCGCCGTGGGCACGGACCGCGGAGCAGTCCCCGTAGGCGGCGGTTCGCGGTGCGGTCTCGCTCGCCGCCGTCCCCGCACCGACCGGCAGCGGCTCGCCCGGGCATCCGGCGAGCACCCTGGCGATCGCGTCACCCTCGGCCGCGGTCATCCACAGACCGTAGGCAGCCTTCACGGCGACCTGCCGGGCCACGTAGGCGCAGCGGTACCGACCGTCCGGTGGCAACCAGGTCGCGGCGTCTCCGTCACCCTTCTGCATGTTGAGCGGCCCGTCGACGGCGAGCAGGTTCAGCGGGTCGTTGGCGAAGCGGATCCGTCGCTCCTCGTCCCAGCTCCGGGCGCCCTTCTGCCAGGCGTCCGAGAGCGCGACCACGTGGTCGATCTGCACGTCGTCACTGGTGTCCTGGCCGCGCTGGAAGGCGATGGTGCGCCCCGAGTACGGGTCGGCGAGGGTGCCGGTCAGGACGACGCAGTCCCGGGTCCCCGGCTCGGTCGTCTCCCCGGTCAGGTCGCGGGCCAGGACGTCGTTGCGCGTGTCGCAGCCGTTGCGGTCGGTGTCGACCCAGCCGGGGCCGAACTCGTCGCGGTCGTAGCCGGTCCTCGGGGCGCGGCCCTTCACCTCCAGCCCCTCCAGGGCGGCCAGGGCCGATCCGGCGACCGGCGCGGGCGCCTCGGCCGTCACCCCGGTCCGGTCGCCGCTCCCGGCGACGTCGACCACCTCGCAGCCGGTCAGCAGACCGAGCGCGAGGACCGCACCGGCCAGCCGGCGGGAGCGGGATTCGGGTCGGACGTGCACGCAACTCCCCCAGCAGCCGGACGGCGACCGGGCCGACGCTAGGCCGGGAGCACGGCCGCCCCTCGGCGCAACGCCGGGGTGGCCGGCGTCTCAGCTGAGGTTGGTCGTCGCCCGGTAGAGGACGGCCGGACCGCGTGCGGTGACCGGTGCGCCGGCCGGGAGGAAGGCGGCGCGCCCCTTCTCCAGGGTCAGCTCACCGTCGACCGAGGCGAGGACCGCGACCCCCTCCGTGCACAGCAGCAGCTGCGGCCCCCGCGTGGTGAGCACCCCCGCCTGCTCGTCGAGGTGCACGCGGGTGAGGTCGAAGTCCTGGACGGGGACCGGGTAGCGCAGCCCGCCGGGGCCGAGCACCGGGTGGATCACCGGGACCTTGCCGTCGGTGAAGTCGAGGACCTCGATCAACGCCGCCAGGTCGACGTGCTTGGCCGTCAGCCCACCGCGCAGCACGTTGTCCGAGCTGGCCATGACCTCGACGCCCGCGCCCGAGAGGTAGGCGTGCAGGTTCCCCGCAGGGAGGAAGACCGCCTCGCCGGGGGCCAGCTTGAGGTGGTTGCACATCAGCGAGATGACCACCCCGGGGTCACCCGGGTAGGTCTCCGCGAGGCTCGCCGCCCACCGGTAGGTGTTGATGAACTCGGGGTCGTGCGCCGCCACGAAGCGGGCGGCCGCCCTGGCCACGGCGGACACCAGCTCGGTGCGCCGCTCGCCGGTCAGCGCCAGCAGCTGCGGGATCGCCGCGCGCAGGCCACCACGCGCCAGGGCGGCGATGGTCGGCTTGAGCTCGGGGACCTGCAGTTTGGCCAGGCAGTGCAGCGACTCCTCGACCGGCCGGAAGCCGCAGAGCGCCTCGAACGTGGTGAGCGCCAGCAGGAGCTCGGGCTTGTGGAAGGGGTCCTTGAAGGTGCGCGTCGGGTCGTCGTGCGGGATGCCGGCGGCCTCCTCGGCCGCGTAGCCGGCCTCCGCCTGCGCCGTCGTCGGGTGGGCCTGCAGCGAGAGCGGCGTCTCCGCGGCGAGCACCTTCATCAGGAAGGGGAGGCGCGCGCCGAAGCGCTCCACGACCGCAGGGCCGAGCAGCCGGTCGGGCTCCTCGGCGATCGCCTTGTCCAGCGGGCGGCCGTCGGAGAGCACGCTGGGCTCATCGGGGTGCGCGCCCACCCACAGCTCCGCGTGCGGGCGTTCCGCGGGGACGGGCTCACCCAGGAGTTCGGGGATGACGGTCCGGCTCCCCCACGGGTAGAACCGCACGCCGTTGCTCAGCTGCCACATCGTCCGGACAGATTACGACCCGCCCCGGCGCCGCCGGGCGCAACTCACCCCCGAGGGGAAGCGAGTCCACCCCCAGCCTCTCTCAGTGCGCCTCGGTGCCGGCCTTCGAGCGGTGCACCGTCAGGTTCATCACCAGCACGACCAGGGCCCCGACCACGAGGCCGAGGAGCGCGCTGGCGAGCGTGTTGACCAGCCACCCGACGACCCCGCCGAGGGCGCCGGTGGCGTCGTGGGCGGCCTCCTCCAGGTGGTGCACCACGTCGTACAGCCCGTGCCAGCCCAGCTCCTCGGTGCCCACCAGGATGATGTGCCCGCCGACCCAGAGCATCGCGGCGGTGCCGACGACGGTGAGGGCGGACAGCAGCTTCGGCATGCCCCGCACCAGGGCGCGGCCGAACGCGGCCACGCGCTTGCCGGTCCGCTGGGCCAGGCTGAGCCCGACGTCGTCCATCTTCACGATCACGCCGACCACGCCGTACACGAGGACGGTGATGCCCACGGCGACGACGACGAGGATGATCGCCCGTGACCAGAACGCCTCGGCGGCCACCTCGTTCAGCGAGATGACCATGATCTCGGCCGACAGGATGAAGTCGGTGCGCACCGCCCCGGAGACGATCGTCTTCTCGTCCGGGAGCGCGTCCTCCACCGTCGCGTGCGACTCCTGGTGGCCGCTGACCCGGTGCCAGATCTTCTCCGCGCCCTCGTAGCAGAGGTAGGCGCCGCCGATCATCAGGATCGGGGTCAGCAGCCACGGCAGGAACTGGCTCAGCAGCAGGATCGCCGGGAGGATGACCAGCAGCTTGTTGCGCAGCGAGCCCAGGGCGATCTTCCGGATGATCGGCAGCTCGCGCTCGGCGTTCAGGCCGTGCACGTACTGCGGGGTGACGGCCGTGTCGTCGACGACGACGCCGGCGGCCTTCATGCTGGCCCGCCCGGCGGCCGCGCCGATGTCGTCGATGGAGGCGGCGGCTGCGCGCGCCAGCACTGCGACGTCGTCGAGCAGGGCTACGAGTCCACCGGCCAAGGGAGTTCCTTCCGATCGGTCAGCACCGGTGTGCTGTCGCAATGATGGTGGACCGTCCGGGGCCCGCGCGCGTCCTCAGGGGCGCTGGGCGCGCTCGAGGTCGAGGGCGAGCGCGAGGTAGACGGCGCTGAAGTCGGCGACCGCCAGCTGGCGCGCCACCCGCGGCAGCCGGCCGAACCGCTCGGGCTCCCCGTGCTCGGCCAGGCCGCTGACCGGCACGCTGCGGGCGGCGGCGGTGCTCAGCACCTGCTGCATCGCCTCCCCCGCCGAGCGCGGCTCCCGTTCTCCGGCGTCGTCCTGCCCGCCGGCCTCGCTGTCGCGGATCGTCAGCAGCCGCAGCCGCCGGCCGGTGTCGTCGGCGCGGTCGCGGAAGAAGTCGTCGGCGGCGTCCTGGGGCGCCAGCGGCCCCCCGAGGACGGCGCAGGCGGCCACCCGCTGGTCGGGCAGCCGGAACTCGGTGGCCGGCAGACCCGCGAGGGTGGCGAGCTGGTCGGCGATCCGGGTGGCGGCAGCGCCCGCCAGCGGCCCCTCCGAGGCGATCACCGGCAGTGCGTCGAGCAGCTCCAGGGCCAGGCTCTTGGCCGGGTTCACGAACGTCTCCCGCGCCGGGCCGCACTCCCCGGCCACCTCGTCCAGCGCGGCCGCGACCACCTCCGGGTCGGCCACCCCCTGCGCCAGCAGCCCGAGGTCGGTGGCCAGCTGCAGCATCGGGGTGAGCAGCGACCACAGGGTGGCGTGCCGGACCCGGGTGCGCGGCAGCGCCACGTAGGGCGCCCGCGCGGAGGCGCACACGCTGCGCAGCGGTGCGTCGTCGCCCCCGATGCCGACCAGGGAGACCCCGCGGCGGGCGGCCTCGTAGGCCGGCGCGACCGCGTAGGCGCCGGCCCCGGTGCGGGTCGCCACGACGGCGATGTCGCTCGGGCCGGTCCACACCGGCAGCGCCGGACCGGGGACCACGTCCACGGTGACCGGGCTCGAGGGGCCGAGGAGAGCCCGCAGGACGGAGGCGGCGACGGCGCCCTCCCGCCGGGCGACGACGACCAGCCCGCGGGGCCGGCCGCCCTCGGTGACCCGTTCCAGGCCGGCCTCCTCGGTCAGCCGCGTGGTCTCCCGCACCTGCGCGCCCGCCCCGGCGACGGCCGGCAGCAGGCCGCGCGGGTCGCGGGCGCGCAGCAGCTCCAGGTCGTCGAGGACCTCCTCGGCGAACTCCGGCGAGGTCACCGCGTGCCGGTCCTCATCCGCGCTGCCGCGCCTCGTCCAGCAGCAGGACCGGGATGCCGTCGCGGACGGGGAAGGCCCGGTCACAGGTGCCGCAGACCAGCTCGCCGGCCGCCTCGTCGACGGTCAGCGGCGTGTGGTGGGTGTCCGGGCAGGCGAGGATCGCCAGCAGCTCGGGGTCGAGCCCCAGGGGGCCGCCGGCCGGGGTGCTCTGGGTTCCGGTCATTCCCGCTCCTGTCCCGCGCGCACGGTGCCGAGCACCCGGTCGCGCACCTCGCTCATCCGCGCCTGGTCCGGCGCCTCGACGTTGAGCCGCAGCAGCGGCTCGGTGTTGCTGGCCCGCAGGTTGAACCACGCGCCGTCGGGCAGCTCGACGGTCAGGCCGTCGAGCTCGTCGACCGTCACGCCGTCCTCCTTCTCGAAGAGCTCGCGCACCGCCGCCGTCCGCTCCCCCGCATCGGCCACCGTCGAGTTGATCTCGCCGGAGGCCGCGTAGCGCGCGTACGCGGCGGTCAGCCCGGACAACGGCCGGCTCTGCTCGCCCAGCGCCGCCAGCACGTGCATGGCCGCGAGCATGCCCGTGTCGGCCCGCCAGAAGTCGCGGAAGTAGTAGTGCGCGGAGTGCTCGCCGCCGAAGACGGCGTCGGTGCGGGCCATCTCCGCCTTGATGAACGAGTGCCCCACCCGCGTGCGCACCGGCTGCCCGCCGTGCTCGCGGACGATCTCGGGCACCGCCCGCGAGGTGATCAGGTTGTGGATGATCGTCGTCCCGCGACCCTTGGCCAGCTCCCGCACGGCCACCAGCGCCGTGATCGCCGACGGGCTCACCGGCTCGCCCCGCTCGTCGACGACGAAGACCCGGTCGGCGTCGCCGTCGAAGGCCAGGCCGATGTCGGCGCCGTGCTCCACGACGCCGCGCTGCAGGTCGACCAGGTTCGCCGGGTCCAGCGGATTGGCCTCGTGGTTGGGGAACGAGCCGTCCAGCTCGAAGTACATCGGGACCACGTCCAGGGGCAGGTCGGCGAGGACGACGGGCACCGTGTGCCCGCCCATCCCGTTGCCCGCGTCGACGACGACCTTCAGCGGCCGGATACCGGAGAGGTCGACCAGCGAACGCAGGTGGGCGGCGTACTCGGGCAGGACGTCCCGCGACGACACCGTGCCGACCCGCTCGGGGGCGCGCTCGTAGGCGTCCCGCTCGGCCCACTCCCGGATGGTGACCAGCCCGGAGTCCTGGCCGATGGGGGCGGCCCCGGCCCGGCACAGCTTGATGCCGTTGTACTGCGCGGGGTTGTGGCTGGCCGTGAACATCGCCCCGGGCAGGTCCAGCGAGCCGGCGGCGAAGTACAGCAGGTCGGTGGAGCCCAGCCCCGCCTCGACGACGTCGACGCCGCGCCCGATGACGCCCTCGGCGAAGGCGCGGGAGAGCGGGATGGACGACTCGCGCATGTCGTGGGCGGTCACCACCGCCGTCGCGCCGGTCTCGGCGTGCACGAACTCGGCGAAGGCCGCGCCGATCGCCCGGGCGACGTCCTCGTCCCACTGGTCGGGGACGACCCCGCGGACGTCGTAGGCCTTGATGAGGGCCGAGAGATCTCGCACCCCACGACACTATCGGCGCGCCTGGCGAGGTGCTGGAACCGGCCTCGTCCCAGGGTCCCGCGGCGTGCGGAGCGCGTCGTGGGGTGGGGCGCGGTCCTTCTAGGGCAGGTCGGGAAGGACCCGCAGGTGGCCGCGGCGGATGCCGCTGCCGTCGTCGGCGGGGTCGCGCGGCGGCTCGGGCCGGGCGGCCTCGCGGACGGCGTCGGCGAGGGCGAGCAGGTCGTCGCCGGTCGGCCCGACGTCGTCGATGTCGATCTCGTGCCGGACGACCTCCCAGCCGCGCGGGACGGTCAGCCGCTCGGCGTGGAACTCGCACAGGTCGTAGCTGTGCGGCTCGGAGTACGTCGCCAACGGGCCCACGACAGCGGTCGACTCCGCGTAGACGTAGGTCAGGGTCGCCGCTGCCGGTTGCGCGCAGCCGCTGCGCGAGCAGCGCCGTGACTGCCTCACCACCGGTTCCTCACGCAGGGCACAGTAATCGCGCCCGGCCGTGCGCGACAGCAGGCGCACCGGGAAACCGGCTGTGGCGCCCCATCCTGCACGATGACCCCGTGGGCATCGTCACCGGTCGGACGCGGGGTGCGGCCCCGCACGGCCGGACGCGGGGAAACCTCCGGCGGACGGTCCCGGGCCCCGGCGTGTCGGCTCCCGCCGTACCCTGCGTGCAGTCATGAGCCACCCCTCGCGCCGCCGCCCCCGTTCCCGCCGCGACCGCCACGGTCGCGGCCTGCGAGGACGCCTGGTGCCCGCCCAGGTACCGCTGTCGCGCAGCCGCGCCGAGCAGTTCGACGACCTGGTGCTGGACGCGGTCGAGGACCTGGAGCGCCGCTGGGAGCGTGAGCTGGCCGGCGTCGAGTTCGCCGTCGAGGACGTGCCGTGGGTGGAGCACACCGATCCCGACGAGGCGCTGCTGGACGCCGACGTGCTCGACGACGCGGGCGTCCCCCTCGCCCGCCTGCTGCCGGCGCGCCGCGAGAAGGGCGAGGACGTGCCGCCGCGGATCGTGGTCTACCGGCGGCCGCTGGAGCTGCGCGCGCACGACCGCGAGGACCTCGCCGACCTGGTGCGCGACGTCGTCGTCGACCAGGTGGCCACCCTGCTGGGCCGCGACCCCGAGGAGATCGACCCCGCAGGCTGATCACCCGGCGGCTCCGGACCGGTGTGCCGCCTGCCCGGCAGGCGCTGCTGGGATGCTGGGCATGATGGACGTCGGCACCGCATCCGTGGGGATCGCCCTCGGGGCCGTCCTCGTGGCGCTCGTCCTGGCGTGGGCCCGATCCGCCCGCGGCCGCGCGCGCGATCGGTCGCGCGCCCGCGTCGACGACCTGGCGGACTTCCTGGAGCACCCGCCGGGCACCCGGGAGGAGCCGCCGCGGGCCGCCGGCTGGGTCGGTCTCGCGCCGGGACCACCCGCCCCGCTCAGCGGTGCCACCGCAGGCCGGTGGTGGGTAGCGGCCGGCGCCGCCGTCACCGCGCTGGCGCTGGCGGGCGCCGTGGTGGTCGCCACCGGTGGCGGCGGGGGGCGATCCACCCTCCCGGTGGCCACCCGCCCCGCCGGCCAGGAGCCGGACGCCGGGACCCTCGAGGCGGACCTCGCGTTCGCCGGCCTGGTGCTCGAGCAGCGGGCCGTGGGCATCACGGCCGCCTACCCCGAGGCGCAGCTGACCACCGGCGGCGAGGGGACGCGGCTGACGGTCCGCCTGCCCACCTACAACTGCCTCGCCGCGGTCGCTCCGCCCGACCCGGAAGCGGCCGGGTGCGTCGCCGCCGCCGTCGAGCAGGGCACCGTGCAGACGCCCGACCTCCGGCTCGAACGGAGCGGCGGCCGGTTGCTCCTCAGCGGGGAGCTGGCCACCTGGACGGACCCCACGGGGTCACCGCCGGAGCCCACCGGCCGGGTCTACCCCCTGCAGCTGACCCTGTCCCCCGGGGACCAGGTCGCCGCCGGAGGCTGGCGCGACGTCCTCGGCCGGCTGGAGCTCGGAACCGAGAGCGCCCCGGCCGACGAGGGCAGCCGGGTCCGCGCCGCGGGCTGACGGCGCCGCCTGCCCGCAGCCCGGCCGCTCAGACGGAACCGGTCAGGTACTGCTCCAACGCGTCCCGCCAGCCGCGCGGCCGGTAGCCCGTCGCGCGGACCTTCGCCAGGTCGAGCACGGAGTTGAGCGGCCGCGGTGCGACACCCTCCTTGCCGCCGAAGTACTCGGCGGTGCTCACCCCCGTCACGTCATCGGCGGAGCGCCCGCGGGCGGCGTACACGAGCCGGGCCACGTCGGCCCAGGAGCCGGGTTCGCCGTCGCCGGTGAGGTTGTAGGTGCCGTAGGGGGCCCGGGTCTCCACCAGGTGCCGGATCCCGGCGGCGAGGTCCGCCGTGAAGGTGAGCCGGCCGATCTGGTCGTCGACCACCGACGGCGAGATGCCACGGTCGGCGAGGCCGGCCATGGTGCGCACGAAGTTGCCCCCCTCCCCCACCACCCAGGTGGTGCGCACCAGCCAGTGGCGCTCGACGGCGGCCGCGCGCGCGTCGCCGTCGGCCTTGCTGCGGCCGTAGACGCTCAGCGGCGAGGGCGGCAGGTCCTCCGGGATGGGCCCGGGATGCGTGCCGTCGAAGACGTACTCGCTGGAGACGTGGACGAACGCCGCTCCGGCCCGGTCGGCAGCCTCCGCGAGGTGCCCGACGGCGTCGACGTTCGCGGCACGGACCGCGGCCAGGTTCGCCGGGTCCTCCGCGGCGTCGACCGCCGTCCACGCGGCGGCGTTCAGCACGACGTCGACGCCGGTCCAGTCGAACGCCGCCACGGCGGCGGGATCGGTGACGTCGAGGGCGGCCCGGTCGAGGGCGACCGCGCCGGGGAACTCCCGCCCCAGCGCCCGGCCCAGCTGCCCGCCCGCGCCCAGGACGACGGCGTTCACTGGCCGCGCGCGGCGTAGGCGGCCTCGACCTGCTCCTTCTGCGGCCGCCACCAGTCCTCGTTGCCCCGGTACCAGTCGATGGTCGCCGCCAGGCCGTCGCCGAACTCGGTGTAGCGCGGGGTCCAGCCCAGCTCGCTGCGCAGCTTGGTGGCGTCGATCGCGTAGCGCAGGTCGTGGCCCACCCGGTCGGTGACGTGGTCGAACGCGTCGGCCGGCTGCCCGGTCAGCTCCAGGATCAGCCGCAGGACCTCGAGGTTGTTCCTCTCGCCGTCGGCGCCGATGAGGTAGGTCTCACCCGAGCGGCCCTTGTCCAGGATCGTGTGCACGGCCGAGTTGTGGTCGTCCACGTGGATCCAGTCGCGCACGTTCTCGCCGGCGCCGTACAGCTTGGGCCGGAGGCCGGAGAGCACGTTGGTGATCTGGCGCGGGATGAACTTCTCGACGTGCTGGTAGGGCCCGTAGTTGTTCGAGCAGTTCGAGATCGTGGCGTGGATGCCGAAGGAGCGCACCCACGCCCGCACCAGCAGGTCCGAGCCGGCCTTGGTCGAGGAGTACGGGCTGCTGGGGTTGTACGGCGTCTCCGGCGTGAACTTCGCCGGGTCGTCGAGCTCCAGGTCGCCGTAGACCTCGTCGGTGGAGATGTGGTGGTAGCGCACGCCGTGCCGGCGCACCGCCTCGAGCAGGGTGAACGTGCCGACGACGTTGGTCTCCAGGAACGGCGAGGGGTCCCGCAGCGAGTTGTCGTTGTGGCTCTCCGCGGCGAAGTGCACGACGACGTCGCTGCGGCCCACCAGCCGGTCGACGACGTCGGCGTCGGCCACCGACCCGTGGACGAACTCGATCTGGTCGCGGACCCCCTCCAGGGAGGCCTCGTTCCCGGCATAGGTGAGTGCGTCGAGCACGACCACCTCGTACTCGGGCCGCTCGCGCAGCGTCTGGTGCACGAAGTTGGCGCCGATGAACCCGGCACCCCCGGTGACGAGCATGCGCATCGCTTGCTGAACCCTTCGTCGTCGCCTCCCGTCGAGGCGACGCCCCGACCGGCACCCGCCGTCCAGCGGGCTGTCGTGTCCGGATCGACGGTAACCGAACCGCATCCCGCCGCGCGTTCCGCAGCGCCGACCTCAGCGCGGCCAGGACCGGGCCGGCGCGGTGAGCGCGACGACCGGCGCGCCCAGCTCGGTCCGCAGCCCCCCGTCGGGGGCACGGCCCCACCACGGCCAGCGGTCGTCCCCCTCGACGAGGGTGAGCAGACCGGCGCGTGCACGCCCGCCCTGCCGCACGACCGCGACCTCCACCCGGCCGACGGCGGCGTGCAGCCGGGCCACGCTCCGGAGGTGGTCGCGCGTCCGGCGATCGGGTTCCGCCTGCAGGAGGTGCGGCAACCACCGCTCCAGCTCCCGGGGATCGCGGGAGCGGTGCACCGAACCCACCTCCTCCAGCCCGTCGACCAGGCGCGAGCTCCGGGCGTTGGCCACGACCGCGGTGGGGAGGCGCGCGGACAGCGCACGGACGGTGGGGTCGCCGAGCGGCAGCCCGGTGAGCCGTAGCGACCAGGGGCCGCGCAGGGAGTCCAGCAGGGCGAGCACACCGGCGGCCAGCAGCTCCGCGGCCTCGTCGTCGCGCGCCGGGAGCCGCGCCGTGGGCCGGCCACCGGGCAGGGGTGGCCGCCGCTGCCCGAGCACGGTGACCGCGGTGACGAGGCCGCGCCGCCGGAGGTCCAGGAAGGCCGCCGCGAGGGGTGGGCCGCCCGCGGGGCCGTCGACGACGACGGCGGCCGGGCGGGCGGGGGGCCACCGCGTGCCGCCGTCGTTGAGCACGGCGGTCAGCCACGGCGCGCGGGCGGTCAGCGGCGCCTTCAGCGCCGCGGCGAGCGGCTCCGCGGCCCGGACCTCGCGGGCCACCCGGGCTCGACCGACGGCGATCCGGGCGACCATGCCCCGAACAGAACCACAGCCGCCGGCGAGGGGCGCCGGCGGCTGAGGTGAGTTGCTGGAACCGGCCCCGCCCAGAGGCTCGTCGCGAGCCTGCGAGCGATGAGGAGGGCGGGGTCCTTCTGCTTATACGGCGCGGCGGCGCAGGCGGCGCCGCTCGCGCTCGGAGAGGCCGCCCCAGATGCCGAAGCGCTCGTCGTTGGCGAGGGCGTACTCCAGGCACTCTGCCTTGACCTCGCAGCCGGTGCAGATCTTCTTCGCCTCGCGGGTGGAGCCGCCCTTCTCGGGGAAGAACGCCTCCGGGTCGGTCTCGGCGCAGAGCGCGCGCTCCTGCCACGACTGGGTGTCGGCCTCCAGGCCGAACCCGAGGAAACCGACGAACGGCTGCCCCGTGCCCTGGCCCAGGGCCGTGCCCGAACCGTGCCCGGAGCCCGCCAACCGGTCGGTCGACCGCTCCGAGCCGTTCACGTAGTCGCTCAACCACGACACCTCTGCCATGACGGTGCGTCCCCTCTCGCTCTCGTCACGGTGCGCGGCCGGCAGGACGTCCCCGGGCCGTTCAGCACTCGTCGACACCGCGGGAATTACACGCGTGTCGTTGCCCGGCCGTCAACTTCGCCCGGTGTAAGCGACACGCCACACCAGCCCCATCCGCACCAGGGCGTTCGTCACATCTCGTGGCACCCCCCGACACGCCCGGCGAACAGTCGACAAGTGCTCATCGGGCACGATGCGTTTCGTGCAGATCGTCGTGCTGGCCGGTGGTACCGGAGGGGCTCGGTTCCTACGGGGGGTCCGCGCCGCGGCTCCCGGGGCCGAGATCACGGCCGTGGTGAACACCGGCGACGACGTGACGCTGCACGGGCTGCGCATCTGCCCCGACCTGGACACGGTGGTCTACACCCTCGGCGGCGGGATCGACGAGGAGCGGGGCTGGGGGCGGGCCGACGAGTCCTGGACGGTCAAGCAGGAGCTCGCCGCCTACGGCGCCGACCCCGACTGGTTCGGCCTCGGCGACCGCGACCTGGCCACGCACCTGATCCGCACCCGGATGCTCGACGCGGGCTACGCACTCTCGGCGGTGACCGCGGCGCTGGCCGACCGCTGGCAGCCCGGCGTCACGGTGCTGCCCATGAGCGACCAGCGGGTGGAGACCCACGTGGTCGTGACCGATCCCGAGAACGGCCGGCAGCGGGCGATCCACTTCCAGGAGTGGTGGGTGCGCCACCGCGCGGCCCTCGACCCCGCCGCCTTCGTGCAGATCGGGGTCGAGGCGGCTCGCCCGGCGCCGGGTGTCGTCGAGGCGCTGGCCGCCGCCGACGCCGTCCTGCTCGCGCCGTCGAACCCCGTGGTGTCCATCGGCACCGTCCTGGGCGTGCCGGGGCTCCGGGACGCCCTGCTGGCCTCCCCGGCCCGCATCGCGGGCGTTTCCCCCGTCGTCGGCGGCGCGGTCGTGCGGGGCATGGCCGACCGCTGCCTGCCCGTCCTCGGCATCGAGGTGAGCGCCGAGGGCGTCGGCCGGCACTACGGCGCCCGCGCCGACGGCGGCCTGCTCGACGCCTGGTTGGTCGCCGAGGACGACCCCGCGGACGTCCCGGGCGTCGACGTGCGCCGGGTGCCGCTGCTCATGTCCTCCCCCGACGCGACGACGGCCCTGGCCCGCGCCGCGCTCGACGCCTGCGCCCGGTGAGCGGGGGCCTTCTGCCGGCCGGCGTCTCGGTGCTGCCCGTCGCCGGGCTGCCCGAGTTCGGCCCGGGAGACGACCTCGCCGCGGCGCTGGCCGCCGCCGCGCCCTGGCTCGCCGACGGCGACGTCGTCGTCGTCACCTCGAAGGTGGTCTCGAAGGTGGAGGGGCGGCTGGTCCGTGTCGAGCCCGGGGCCGACCGGGAGGCCGTCCGGCAGCGGGCGATCGATGCCGAGACGGTACGGGTGCTCGCCCGCCGCGGACCGCTGAAGATCGTGCAGACCCGGCAGGGCTGGGTGGTCGCGGCCGCCGGCATCGACGCGTCCAACGTCGCCGCGGACACCCTGGTGCTTCTCCCGGAGGACGGCGACGCCTCCGCCCGGCGGCTGCGGTCCCGGTTGCGCGAGCTCGCGGGGGTCGACGTCGCCGTCGTGGTCAGCGACACCTTCGGCCGCACCTGGCGCGAGGGGCTGACCGACGTCGCGGTCGGCTCGGCCGGGATCACCGCCCTGGACGACCACCGCGGCGCGGTCGACGCCCACGGCAACCGGCTGGAGACGACCCGGGTCGCGGTGGTCGACGAGCTCGCCTCCGCCGCGGACCTGGTGAAGGGCAAGCTGGCCGGCGTCCCGGTCGCGGTGGTGCGCGGGCTCCCCCTGGACTCCCCCGCCGAGGACGCCGACGAGGGCA
This sequence comes from Blastococcus sp. SYSU DS0669, assembly GCF_054050895.1. Taxonomy (NCBI): domain Bacteria; kingdom Bacillati; phylum Actinomycetota; class Actinomycetes; order Geodermatophilales; family Geodermatophilaceae; genus Blastococcus; species Blastococcus sp. SYSU DS0669. Next base: position 59,336 of record NZ_JBJHAE010000010.1, read on the forward strand.
CCCGGCCGCTGGTGCGCCTGCCGGCCGACGACCTGTTCCCCTACGGCGCGCGGGACCTGGTGGGCTCCCGTGAGCCCGCGACCGAACTCGTGCCGCGCCCCGGGGACCGGGAGGCCGCGGCGGCGGCGTTCCGGGTGGCCAGCGCCGCGCTGCCGGAGTTCCCCGTGGTGCTCCGGCACGGCGGGGAGGGCGACGGCGCCGTCGACGTCCATCTCCCCGACGCGGTGACGACGACGAGCGCCCTCAACGCCGGTGCCCTGGTCGGCGCCGCGATCGTGCAGCTGCACGCCGAGGGCTGGGCCACCCGCTGGGAGCCGGCGGCCACCGCCGGGGGGACGTCACTGGTCGGCAGGCTCTGGCTGGGCAGCCCGCACCGACCGTGACCGGGCGACCTCGACGGGGCGGTAGGTAGGTTGCCGGCATGGAGATCCGCGAACTCGCCGTCCCGGACAGCTACGTGCTCGACCTCGTGCCGCACGGGGACTCGCGGGGTCGTTTCACCGAGTGGTACCGGGCCGACGTCCTCTCCGGGGCGACCGGTTTCGGCCTCACGCTGGCCCAGGCCAACCACAGCGTCTCCGCCCGCGGGGTGCTCAGGGGCGTGCACTTCGCGCTGGTCCCCCCGGGGCAGGCCAAGTACGTGTACTGCCCCAGCGGCAAGGTGCTCGACGTGATCGTCGACGTCCGGGTCGGCTCCCCCACGTTCGGGGTGCACGACTCCGTCCTCCTCGACAGCGAGCAGCCGAGGGCGGTCTACCTCGCCGAGGGCCTGGGCCACGCGTTCGTGTCGCTGGCCGACAACAGCTCCGTCACCTACCTGGTGTCCTCCGGCTACTCCCCCGGCCGCGAGTTCGGGATCAACCCGATGGACCCCGAGCTCGACCTCCCGTGGCCCGGGGACATGGAGTTCGAGTTCTCGGCCAAGGACCAGGCCGCCCCGTCGCTGGCCGAGGCGCGGGAGCAGGGGATCCTGCCGACCATGGAGGAGTGCGCGGCCCGGTACGCCGAGCTGCGGGCGGAGACCTGAGGGTCCCCGGCCGCAGCTCGGCCGCGGATCAGACCGCGCCGCCGAAGAAGACCGAGTCCTCGAAGAAGTCCGGCGCGACCTCCAGGCGGAGCTGACCGGCCTCGCTCTCGAGCACCTGGAACAGGAACGTCGCGGTCAGGCTGCCGCCCGGTGGGATGGAGCCGGAGAAGTAGTTGTCCGGGTCCGATCCACCGCTGTCGAAGGTGAGCGACGCGGCGTTCCCCGCACCCCCACTGGTCAGGATGACGTCATCGAGCGGCTGGAAGGTCGTCGATGTCTTGTTCGTGAAGGTGATGGTGAAGAGCACTCCGACATAGCCGGCCGACGGCGATGGCGCAGCCGTCGAGGAGACGTGCACCCGCTGCGGCTGCTGCACCGTGACAGCGACTCCGTAGGGGAGCGTGGCGGTAGCGCCGAAGTTGAAGTGCGAGACGGTGAAGGACCGGCAGCCGAGTACCGGGTTCCGCGTGCCATCCCCCACGTTGATCGCGTACAGGCAGAGTTGGTGGACGCCGGGGAGCGGCGGGGTCAGGATCCCTGAGAAACCGTGGTGCGGGCCGTACGCAGGGAAGACCGCGGCGATGTCGGCCCGGCTCTGCCCGGCTGTCACGTCCGCGGCGAACACTCCGTCCACGTACGCGTGGACGTTGATCGGGGCCGGAGTCTCCGGGTCGAGGGTCCAGCCCCGGAAGTAGAGACCCTGGCCGATCAGGGCGACCTGCTCGAGGTTGCCCACCGGGTTCAGCGCTGCGGACCCGCCGACGGTGACGTTCCGGCAACCCAGGAGCGGATTGGCGTCACCGATCCCGACGTTGATCGCGTAGACGCAGACCTGGTGTCCACCGCTGCTCAACGAGCCCAGGTCGAGGGCCCAGCCGTGCAGCGGCCCGTACGACGGGTAGGCGGCCGCAACGTCGTATCGGGGGTCGTCGGCCGTGGCCGTCGCTGCGAGACGGCCGTCGACGTAGGCGTGGACGTCGATGGCGGCGGCCGTCTCCGGGTCGAAGGTCCAGCCGCTGACATGGAGTCGGCCGTTGTAGCTGAAGCCGTCCACGTTCCCCACCGGATTGAGCGGCGAGGCGGCTGCGGCCGACCCGCTCAAGCCGACAACCATCATCGCCGCAGTGACTGCGACGCCGAATTTGCGCATTGCTCCCCGTTTCTTCTCGCCACCGGGCAGTGGCCGCACGGAAAGTAGCCCGCCTCGATGTCCGCAGGACGCTCTCGCGATGAGGCACCGCACTCGTGGGCCGGGAGTGGCGATTGAGCTGCGGGGGCACCATGTCGTGCCCTTCCCGAAGAGTCGATCGTGGTGCCAGGCAGACCTCGTCGAGCCCGACGGTCAGCCGGCAGTCACAGCTCCTCGGGTTCGCAGGCCACCAGGTCGTTGTCCGGGTCGAGGTCGTTCACGTCGCCGTAGTACGGCAGGGCTTCCTCGAAGAACTGCTGCGCCGCCGCGCGCGTCGCGAAGTCCGTGCAGGACCGGTACGGCGGTCGCGGCGGGGTCTGGGGCCCGCCGTCGTGCGGGACGGTGATCGTCCGGCAGCCCAGGTACACCTCGCGGACCGTGCCCCCACCGAGGTTCGACGTGAGGAGGCACACCCGGTGCGTTCCCCGCGGGGGCGTGTCCACGAGCACCTGGACACCGTGGTGCGGGCCGTAGGAGGGATAGACGGCGGCCACGTCGTGACGCGGATGCTCCGCCCGCAACGCACGGACGACCGGGACGCCCACCTGGACGGCGACCGAGATGGGCGCCGGCGTCTCCGGGTCGAAGGTCCAGCCCCGCACCAGGAGCCCGCGATCGGTGAGCTCCACACCGTCGAGGCTGCCGACCGGGTTGAGCCCCGGATCCGGAGCGACGGTGAAGTCCCAGCAACCGAGCAGGGTGTCGCCCGTGCCGCGGCCGACGTTCACCGCCGTGATGCAGGCCCGGTGCACGCCCGCGAGCAGCGGACCGGCGTCGATCTCCCAGCCGCGCCAGGGACCGGTGCCCGGGTGGGCAGCCTCGACGTCCGGCCGCCATCGGTCGGCCAGCTCGTAGGAGATCGGGAGGCCGTCCACCGTGCCCCTCACCCAGATCGGCTCGTAGGTCTCGGGATCCAGAGCCCAGCCGCGCAGGAGCAACCGGCCCTCGTACCGGGCGGACTCCACGTTCCCGATCGGGTCGTGGCCGCCGCCGGGCACCACCACGTCACGGCACCCCAGCAGCGGGTTGGTCTGACCGCGCCCGACGTTGATCGCGTACACGCACACCCGGTGCGGTCCTGGAGGAAGCGACCCGAGGTCGAGAGACCAACCGTGGGCGGCCCCGTAGGACGGGTGGACGGCGGCCACGTCCGGACGGTTCCCGTCAGCCGTGCCCCAAGCAGCCCACCGCCCGTCGACGTAGGCGTGCACGGAGATGGCCGCCGACGTCTCCGGGTCGAAGGTCCAGCCGTTGACGATCAGCCGGTCGACGTAGCCGGCCGAGTCGAAGCTGCCGACCGGCTCCAGCGGCACGGAAGCGGCCGCGCCGGGGGCGACGGTGAGTCCGACAGCGGCCAGCAGGACCACGAGCACAGACCTGCACGTGCGCACGTCACTCCTCAGCGTTCTGCCGCCCCGTCCGGCAGGCCGCCGCGGTCCGCGCACGCCGGAAGGTACAGGCCGAACGATCGCCCAACGCGCGGCGCGTCGCCACGATGAGTGGTGACTCGCGCCGCTTGGTTCAGATGCGCCGGTGGTCGGTCGGCGCGAAGCGCGGGCCACGCCGGGGGCGCCGTGGCCCGCCCGCCAGGAGCAACCGCACCACCCGCTGCCGTTGGCCGCGCCAGGGCTCCAGCAGCGCGAGCATCTCCTCGTCGTCGGTGTGCCGCCGCCCGGTGAGCGCGAAGCCGACCACGTTCTTCAGGTGGTAGTCCCCGACGCTCACCGCGTCGGGGTCGCCGCACGCCCGCTGGACGACCTCGGCCGCGGTCCAGACACCGATGCCGGGGACGGTCCGCAACCGCCGCTGCAGCTCGGCCGAGTCGCACCCCTCGTCAACCTGCAGCCGGTGCGCGACCCCGGCCACCGCCCGCAGCGCGCGGCGCCGGGCCCCGTCGAGACCGCAGCGGTGCCACTCCCAGTCGGTGACCTCGAGCACCCGGCGCGCCGACGGCACCACGCGCATGCCCTGAGGAGCGGGGCCGGGTGCCGGCTCGCCCGCGAGGCGGCACAGCTCGCGGAAGACCCGGTATGCCTCCGCCGTCGTCACCTTCTGCTCCAGGACGGCGGGCACCAGCGCATCCCACGCGCGGCCGGTGCGCCCCAGCCGCAGTCCCGGGTGCGCATGGTGGAGCTCGGCCACCAGCGGGTGCGATCCCCCCGGCCGGAACTCCTCCGGCCGGTCGTCGGCACCCAGCCAGCCCGGCACGGCCGCCGCCGCGCGCTCGGCCCCGGGACCCCACGCGTCGACCCGCACCGCACCCGCCTCGCGGCTGATCGCCACCGTGGCCGGCCCCTCGACCGTGGTCGTGGTCCGCCACAGACGGCCCTCGGCGACCTGCATCGTGGGATCTGCCGCTCCCCGGCGGTGCGGGGACAGCGCCCGCCCCACGTCCAGCGGCCAGCCCGGCACCCAGGCCACCGTGTGCTCGGCGGCCCGGGTGGCCGGGCTCGTGCTCGTGCTCAGGAGGTGCTCCGGGTGCTCAGCGGGGGGCCATGCGCAGCGCACCGTCCATCCGGATGACCTCCCCGTTGAGGTAACCGTTCTCGACGATGGCGAGCGCGAGCTCGGCGAAGTCCGACGGACGGCCGAGCCGCTTGGGGAAGGGTATGCCCGCGGAGAGCGCCGCCCGCGCCTCCTCGGGCAGCGAGCCGAGCAGCGGCGTGTCCACGAGCCCCGGCGCGATGGTGCAGACGCGCACGCCCACGCTGGAGAGATCACGGGCCGCCGGCAGGGTCATGCCGACGACGCCTCCCTTGGACGCCGAGTACGCCAGTTGGCCGATCTGGCCGTCGAACGCGGCGATCGAGGCCGTGTTGACGACGACACCGCGCTCCCCTTCCTCACCCGGTTCGGTCTGCGCCATCGCCGCGGCGGCCAGGCGCAGGACGTTGAAGGTGCCGATCAGGTTCACGCCCAGGACCCGGGTGAACCCGCCCAGCTCGTGCGGCTCGCCGCTGCGTCCGACCGTGCGCTGCGCCAGGCCGATCCCGGCGCAGCTGATCGCGATCCGCAGCGGCCGGTCCTTGCCGGTCGCCTCGGCGACGGCGGCCTGCACCGAGGCCTCGTCCGTGACATCGGTGCGGACGAAGGTGGTGTGCCCACCCAGCTCCGCGGCGAGCGCCTGCCCCCGCTCTTCGTTCAGGTCCATGATCGTGACCGCGGCACCCCGGGCGGCGAGGGCTCTCGTGGTGGCCTCACCGAGACCGGAGGCCCCGCCGCTGACCACGGCGGCGACGTCGAAGTTCTTCATGTCCCGCAGCCAACCACGGCGGTCAGCTGAAGCGACGGCCGTGTCGCTCCTCCACCGCGGTCAGCAGCTGCTTCACCCGCTCGGCCTCGGTGACGGGGCAGACCGCGGTCACGTCCGCGGTGTGCACGACGACGCTGTCGCGCACCCCCACCAGCGCCACCAGGTGGTCGGGGTCGTCGCTGAAGACGACGTTGCCGGAGCTGTCGAGGAGGACGGTGAGCCCGCTGACGGCGTTGCCGTCGCCGTCGTGGTCCAGGGTGTGGGCCAGCGCGGGCCAGGAGCCGACGTCCAGCCAGTCGACGTCGAGGTCCGCGACCAGCACCCGCCCGGGTTCAGCGGCGGCCGGCTCGAGCACCGCGTAGTCCACGCTGATCTTCGGCAGGGTCGGGAAGACCGCGGCGAGGACGTCGTCGCGCGCCTGCCCCGCCGGTGCGGCCACGATGCGCGCCAGCCCCTCGGCCGACGCCGGCAGGTGCTCGGCCAGCGCCTCGAGGACCGTGCCCGCCCGCCAGACGAACATGCCCGAGTTCCAGAGGTACTCCCCCGAGGCCAGGTACTGCCGCGCCGTCGCCAGGTCGGGCTTCTCCCGGAAGGAGTCGACCTCGGCCACGCCGGCGGTGCCGCTGGATGCACCGCGCCGCACGTACCCGAACCCGGTGGCCGGGCCGGTCGGGGTGATGCCGAGCGTGACCAGCGCACGTGGCCGGTCGCGGAGCACCTCGAACGCGGTGCGCAGCACCGTGGCGAAGCGCTCGACCGGGCGGATGACGTGGTCGGCGCTGACGACCGCGAGCTCGGCGTCCGGATCCACGTCCGCGACCAGCGCGGCGGCGAGCCCCACGGCGTTCGCCGTGTCCCGGGGGACGGGTTCGAGGATCAGCCGGTCGGCACCGAGCCGCGGCAGCGCGGTGCGCACCTGCTCGCCGTAGCCGGCCGCGGTGCAGACCCAGATCCGCTCGGCGGGCAGCACCGCCTCGAGACGGGCGAACGCCTCGGCGAGCAGGCTGTGGGCACCACGCGGGGCACCGGTGGCGGCACCCTGCTCCTCGTCGGCGATCACGTCCAGGAGCTGCTTGGGGCGGGCGGCCCGGGACAGCGGCCACAGCCGCGTACCGGAGCCACCGGCCATGATCACTGCGTGGCGCACGTGGGCCCCCCTCGTCCTCGAACGGTCATCCCGGGGACGCCCCGCCCACCTCGTCACCCCGCCGGCGCCACGGACGCCGGCGCGAGCGGGGCAGCGCCTCCGCGGACCTCTGGGGCGGTGCACCGGCCCCCACGCGAGCGCTCACGTAGGAGACCAGCATCCGGCCACCGAGCCCGGCGCGGAGGGCCACGCGCAGCGGCAACCGCGACGGCCCCGGATGGCGGCGCACCAGGTAGCGCAGCGCGCTGGTGTGGTGGACCCGCTGCATCCGGTGCGGGTCGCGGCGGGTCGAGTGGCCGCCCTCGTGCTCGACCACGGCGGTCGGGGCGTAGACGTGCAGCCAGCCGCGCTCACCGAGCCGGGCAGCCAGGTCGACGTCCTCGAAGTACATGAAGTAGCCGGGATCGAACCCGCCCACGGAGTGGAACGCCTCGAGGTCCACCAGCAGGCACGAGCCGGAGAGCCAGCCCGCGGTCCGCTCGCGCGGCTCCTCCCGCTCCCGGCGGTACCGGGCGGTCCACGGGTTGCCCGGCCAGACCCAGCCGAGGAGGGCGTGCCCGGTCCCCGTCGACAAGGAGGGGAGGTCACGCGCCGACGGGTACAGCCGGGCGTCCGGCGAGCGGATGGCGGGGCCCACGGTCGCCGCCCGCGGCCACCGCCGCGCCACCGCGATCAGCTCGTCGACCGACCCGGGCTCGAAGCGGAGGTCAGGGTTCGCCACGAGGGCCCACCCGGACCGGACGTCGGCGAGCCCGGCGTTCACGGCCGCGCCGTAGCCCACGTTGCCACCGGTGCGCAGCAGCCGGACGTCGGCGACGCCGGAGGCGGCCCGCTCCGGCACCCCGTCCGTGGACCCGTTGTCCGCGAGGACCACGTCGAGCGGCCGGGTGGTCGCCGTGCGGAGGGTGTCCAGGAACCCGGTCAGGGACTCCCCGGGCGAGTACGTCACGGCCACCACGCGCAACGGCGGGTCGGCGGGCACATCGCTCACCCTGCGGACAGTACGTCTCGCCCGGCCCACGCCCGGGAGACGGGGGCCTCGGCGCTCGCCCGGTCGGACCGGACCCCCACCGGTAGTGTCGGGCGGCATGAGCACGGACGCCCCTGACCTCGTCGTCGTCGGATCCGGCTTCTTCGGTCTGACCGTCGCCGAACGGGCCGCGAGCCAGCTCGGCAAGCGCGTGCTGGTCATCGACCGCCGGTCCCACATCGGGGGCAACGCCTACTCCGCACCCGAGCCCGAGACGGGCATCGAGGTGCACGTGTACGGCGCCCACCTGTTCCACACGTCGAACGAGCGGGTCTGGCAGTACGTCAACCAGTTCACCGAGTTCACGAACTACCAGCACAAGGTCTACTCGATCTACCAGGGGCAGACCTACTCGCTGCCGATGAACCTGGCCACGATCTGCCAGTACTTCGGCAGGAGCTTCTCCCCCGACGAGGCCCGCGCCCTCGTCGCCGAGCAGGCCGGAGAGTTCGACACCGCAGAGGCGGCGAACCTCGAGGAGAAGGCCATCTCCCTGATCGGCCGGCCGCTCTACGAGGCGTTCATCCGCGGCTACACGAAGAAGCAGTGGCAGACCGATCCCACCGAGCTGCCCGCCGCCGTCATCGCGCGCCTGCCGGTGCGGTACACGTTCGACAACCGCTACTTCAACGACACCTACGAGGGTCTGCCGAAGGACGGCTACACGGCCTGGCTGCAGCGGATGGCCGACCACCCGAACATCGAGGTGCGGCTGGACACGGACTGGTTCGACGTCCGCGACGAGCTCCCCGCCGACGTCCCGACGGTGTTCACCGGCCCGATCGACAAGTACTTCGGCTACGAGGCCGGGGAGCTGGGCTGGCGGACGCTGGACTTCGAGACCGAGGTCCTGCCCACCGGGGACTTCCAGGGCACCTCGGTCATGAACTACGCGGACGAGGACGTGCCCTGGACCCGGATCCACGAGTTCCGGCACTTCCACCCCGAGCGCGACTACCCGACCGACAGGACCGTCGTGGTGCGGGAGTTCTCACGGTTCGCCGAGACCGGCGACGAGCCGTACTACCCCATCAACACGCCCGAGGACCGCGCCAAGCTCGAGCGGTACCGGGAGCTGGCCGCCAAGGAGGCGGCGGAGAAGCGGGTGCTGTTCGGTGGCCGGCTCGGCACCTACAAGTACCTGGACATGCACATGGCGATCGGGTCGGCGCTGACCATGTTCGACAACCGGATCCGGCCGTTCTTCGACCAGGGCGCCTCGCTCGACGGCCGCCTGGAGGACTGACGGAGGGCGGCGCCCGCCGCGACGGGCCGTTCAGCGGCGGACGAACCGCTCCCGCCGGCCGGCACGGGTCAGCCTCAGCCAGTCGCGGAACCCGGCCGGGTCGCGCCGGGACACCAGGAAGAACCAGCTGAACCGGATCATCTCCAGCGGCCACAGCCACCTCATGCCGGGCTGAGCCATCAGGTAGCCGCGGTTGCGGTACGTGAAGAAGCGCTTCACCTCGTCGTCGGGGTACTGGGCGGACAGCGCTCCCCGCAGGATCGGCTTGAACTCCCGGGAGCCGCTGGGATGCAGGTACGCCGTCCCCGTCGTGGTGCCGAACCGCAGGCCGGAGCGCATGAGCCGCCGGTGCATCTCGGTCTCGTCGCCGCGGAAGAACATCCGGTAGTCGGGCACCCCGATCACCTCGAGGGCGCGGGCCCGGAACAGCGCACCGTTGAACAGCGAGGCGTAACCGTCCAGCAGGTGGATCCCGCGGAAGTCCTCGTGCCAGTGCCGCCAGCGGAGCCCGCGACGGAGCGGGAAGGCCAACCGCTCGGGGTGGTCCATGTCCAGGACCATCGGGGAGATCTCGTCCAGGTCGAGGGCCTGCGCCTGCCCCAGGAGGGTGGCGAGGACCTCGTCGTCGGCCGGCCGGCCGTCGTCGTCGGCGCACCAGACCCAGTCAGCCCCGAGCGACAGGGCGTACAGCATGCCGAGGGCGAAGCCACCCGCCCCGCCGAGGTTCCGCTTGGAGGGGAGATAGGTCGTCGGCACCCCGATCGAGTCCACCACCCGCTCGGTCTCGATGTCGTTGCCGTTGTCGACCACCACGACGTGGTCGACCGGGCGGGACTGCCGGCAGAGGGCGTCCAGGCTCCTCGCCAGGGTCGCGGGACGGTCCTTGGTGCAGACGACGGCCACCACGAGCTCCCCCGGGCCACCGGGCAGGCTCACGAGGAGCCACCGTGGTAGAGCCCCAGGACCTCGTCGAGGGGGCCCTGCGCCCGCACCTGGCCGTGCTCGAGCCAGAGCGCCGAGTCGCACAGCTGGCGCAGGAAGTCCTCCGAGTGCGAGGCGAAGACCAGCAGCCCGGCCCGCTCGACGAGGTCCGCGAGCCGTTCCTTCGCACGCTCCAGGAAGGCGGCGTCCACGGCGCCGATCCCCTCGTCCAGCAGCAGGATCTCCGGATCGATGCTGGTCACCACCCCGAGCGCCAGGCGGATGCGCATGCCGGTCGAGTACGTGCGGAGCGGGAGCGAGAGGAAGTCGCCCAGCTCGGTGAACTCGGCGATGTCGTCGATCCGGCCCTGCATCTGCCGGCGCGTCATGCCCAGGAAGAGGCCCCGGATGAGGATGTTCTCGTAGCCGGAGATCTCCGGGTCCATGCCGACGCCCAGGTCGAAGACGGGCGCGACCCGGCCCCGGATCTCGGCGGTTCCCCGTGTGGGTTCGTAGATGCCGGAGAGCAGGCGGAGCAGGGTCGACTTCCCCGCGCCGTTGTGCCCGACGAGTCCGACCCGCGCTCCGTGGCCCAGCTCCAGGGTCACGTCCCGCAGGGCCTCGACGATCGGCACCTTCCGCGCGCTGTCGATGTTGCCGCCGACCAGGCCGAGCACGGTCTTCTTCAGCGACCGGCTCTTCCCGTCGAAGACGGGGAAGTCGACGCAGGCTCCGGTCAGGGAGATGCCCACATCCGTGTTCGTGGACGTCGTCGTCATCGCAGCGCCCTCATACCCAGTAGGCGACCCGCGCCCGGTACCGCCGCAGGACGAGGAGGGTCAGCAGCCAGCCGAGGACGGTGATGCCCGCGACCACCAGCCAGTGGTGCCACACCTGCTCCTGCCCGAGCATCGGCCTCCGGACGATCTCGACGAAGTGCATGAGCGGGTTCAGCTCCACCAGCCGTGCCCGTTCGGCGATCGTCGGGTTGGGGCTGTTCAGGAAGTCCTCGTAGATCCACACGATCGGGGTGAGGAAGAACGCCAGTTGCACCACGCTCTGCACCACCGGCGTGAGGTCGCGGAAGCGGGTGCTGGCGATCCCGAAGAACAGCGCGACCCAGACCCCGTTCACGGCGAGGAGGAGGAAGGCCGGCAACACCAGGAGGCTGCTCCAGTCGAGGGGCTGGGGGAACACCAGGAGCATGATCGCGTAGACCACGAGGTTGTGCGCGAGGAACAGGGACTGCCGCCACACGAGCCGGTAGACGTGCACGCTCAGCGGCGCGGGCAGGTGGTGGATGAGGCCGACGTTGCTGATGAAGACGTCGGCGCCCTCGATGATGCAGCCGCTGATGAAGCCCCAGACGATGAAGCCGACCAGGATGTAGGGCAACTGCTGCTCGAGGGGGTTGCCGAACAGTCCCGCGTACAGGATGCCCAGCGCCACGGCCGTGACGGCCATGCTGATCGAGATCCAGACCGGCCCGAGGACCGACCGGCGGTAGCGCTGCCGGATGTCCTGCCAGCCCAGGTGGCCCCACAGGGTGCGCTGCTGCCAGCCGGCCCGGAGGTCCCCGAACGCCCTCCCCAGCGAGATGCTCGGCGCGGTCACCGGGCGCGGTGCGTCGACGAGAGGAGCTCCCACACGCGCCGCTCTCCCCTCCACGTCCGACGAACGGAGCCCACCGGAGCTCGCCGGTCAGGCTGATGCAGCGAGAGAGTACGTGCGGAGGTGCCGTTCGGTACAGGCGGCCCAGGTGAAGGTGCCCGCGCGGGTGATCGCCGCGGCGGACAGCTCGGCGCGCCGCTGCGGCCGGTGCAGCAGGTCGCCCAGCGCGGCGGCGATCCCCTCGGCGGTGGGCTCGGTGTACGCGACGGCGTCACCACCCACCTCCGGGAGGGCCAGCGACGTGGTGGTGAGCACCGCCGCCCCGCAGGCCATCGCCTCCAGCACGGGGAGCCCGAAGCCCTCGGCGAGGCTCGGGTAGGCCACGACGTCGGCCCCGCCCAGGAACCCGGAGAGCAGATCGAGCGGGAGGTAGCCGGGCATGTGGACCTCCAGCTCCCCCGGCACCTCCGCCAGCGCGTCGTCGATGCGGGAGTCCCAGCCACGCCCACCGGCGATCACGAGCGCCGGCGGCTCCGGGAGGTCGCTGACTGCGGCGCGCCAGCCCTCGACCAGGGCGGGCACGTTCTTCCGCGGCTCGATGGTGCCCAGGAACGCCACGTACCGCGACGCGCGGAGTCCGAGGTGCTCCCGCGCGGCGCGCACGCCGTCCTCGTCCGGGACGTGGAAGGTCGAGGGGTCGACGCCGTGGTGCGCGACGTCGACCTGGCCGTGCACGGCCCCCGTGACCCGCGCGAGCTCGTCCAGCGTGGCCTGCGAGGGCACCACGCACCGGGCGGCCAGGCGCAGCGACGCCCTGGTCCAGGTGCGGAAGAAGGCCCGCTTGACCGACAGGTGGACGTCGGGGTGCGTGAAGAAGGTGGCGTCGTGCAGGGTCGTCACCACGGGTACACCGCTGCGCAGCGGCATCGTGTAGTGCGGGCAGTGGACGACGTCGGCGCCCACCCGCTCGGCCAGCCGGGGTAGCCCGGTCTGCTCCCACAGCATCCGCGCCGGGCGCCGGGCAGCACCCCGAGGGGCGGCCACCACGTCGGCGCACGGCGCCAGCTTGCCGTAGTGCTCCAGGTCCCGGTGCTGGCAGACGACCACCAGGTCGGCGCCGGCGTCCCCCAGACCCCTGATCAGCTGGTCCACGTAGCGCCCCACGCCCCCGCGGTTCTCGGGGACCGCGGTGGCGTCCATCAGCACCCGCACATCGGCGCTGCGCATGATCACCACTCCGTTCGGCCGCCTGCTCGCCCACGGTACGTACCGGCAGCGGCGGACGCCCGGACCGACCGGCGCGCCCGCCCGGGAACTACCGCCGAAAAGGGCGCGCGAATTGGGCACAGTTACCCTTGCGCGGTGCGAGGGATCATTCTGGCCGGCGGTAGCGGCACGCGGCTCTATCCGATCACCAAGGGCATCAGCAAGCAGCTGATGCCGATCTACGACAAGCCGATGATCTACTACCCGCTGTCCTTGCTGATGAATGCGGGTATCCGGGAGATCCTCATCATCACCACCCCGGAGGACCGGCCCTCGTTCGAGCGGCTGCTCGGCGACGGGACCGACATCGGGATCGAGCTGTCCTACGCCGTCCAGCCGCGGCCGGAGGGCCTCGCGCAGGCGTTCGTGATCGGGGCGGACTTCATCGGCGACCAGCCGGTCGCGCTCGTGCTGGGCGACAACATCTTCTACGGGACCGGCCTGGGCCAGAGCCTGCGCGCGAACACCGAACCGCAGGGCGGGCACGTCTTCGCCTACCACGTGGCCAACCCCAGCGACTACGGCGTCGTCGAGTTCGACGAGGCCGGCCGGGTCATCTCCATCGAGGAGAAGCCCGCCACGCCGAAGAGCTCCTACGCCGTCCCCGGCCTCTACTTCTACGACAACCAGGTCGTCGACATCGCCGCCAAGATCCAGCCGAGCCCCCGCGGCGAGCTGGAGATCACCGCGGTGAACGACGAGTACCTGCGCCGCGGGCAGCTGACCGTGACGGTCCTCCCGCGCGGGACGGCGTGGCTGGACACCGGCACGCACGTCTCGATGATGCAGGCCGCCGAGTTCGTCCAGGTGGTCGAGGACCGGCAGGGCTGGAAGATCGGCTGCATCGAGGAGATCGCCTGGCGTCGGGGCTACATCGACGACACCCAGCTCCGCGCGCTGGCCGAACCCCTCGTCAAGAGCGGCTACGGGAGCTACCTGCTCCGCGTGCTGACCGACTGAGCTGCACCACGGTCGACGACATCAGGCGACCGTGGTGCAGGCGGGCGGACGATCGGGCAACCCTGCCGTCGGCGTAGCTGCCGTGGACGCACACGTGCCGCGGGCTGCCCGCAGGTCCCCCCGCACCAGCGTCACAGGCGGGCGTACAGCGACCACAGCCGGTCGGCCACCGCGTCCCAGGTGAAGTCGGCGGCGCGCGCGAGCCCTGCGGCACGCAGCGCAGCCCGCTCCCCGGGATCGGCGATCAGCTCCTCCAGCGCCCCCGCGAGGGCTTTGCCGTCCCCGGCGGGCACCACCCGGGTGGCCCCACCGCCGACCTCGACGAGGGCGGGGGCGTCCGAGGTCACGACGGGCACCCCTGCAGCCATGGCTTCCACGACCGGGAGCCCGAAACCCTCCGCCCGGCTGGGGACGACGGCGAGCACGGCGCCCGAGAGGACGGCGGCCAGGTCGGCGTCGGACACGCCGCCCAGCAGGCGCACGCTGCCGTCCGGCAGGCCGAGGTCCGTCGCCATGGCGGAGGGATCGATCCCACCCCATCCCGGATGACCCACGACCGCGAGCGGCGGGAGTTCGCCACCCGCCGCGGCGAGCGCCGTGAGCAGCACGTCGAGGCCTTTCCGGGGCTCCAGGGTCGCGACCGTGACCAGGTGGCCACCGGTCAGCCCGAGCCTCGTCAGGCGATCGGCGGCATCGGCGGGTGCGCGCAACCGGTCACTCACCCCGGCTCCGGCGACCACCACGGGCGCCCGCAGCTCGACGTGGTCGCGCAACTCGCGGGCCACCGCCTCGGTGGGCACCACGACGGCGTCCGCGTCACGGCCGACCCGCTGCGCCATCGCGCGGTGCCAGCGCACCCCCCGGGGGGTGAGCGTCCCGGGGTGCGTCCACGGCACCGCGTCGTGCACGGTCACCACGAGCGGGACCCCGCGCCGGCGCGGAGGAGCCAGCAGTGTCGGTGCGTGGACGACGTCGGCGCCCCGCGGACGCGGTGGAGCACCCACTTGCCACGCGACGGTCAGCGGCCGTGCGGGCAAGGGCAGCCTCCGCGGGCCGCGCACTCCGGGCCGCCGAGCCGCCCCGGCATCGCGGTGCCACGCGGTCCACCCGGTCACGGAGTCCCCCGGGGACGCCCGGCGCGCCAGGGCCTCGGCGACCTCACCGGCGTAGCGCCCCGTCCCGCCGGGCACCCGGGACAGCACCTGCTCCAGCACGACGGCGACCCGCACCCGTCTCAGCCTACGGGCAGCGGCACGCCTACCGTGCCGACCATGAGGACCACGCCGAACCCTCCGGCCGGCGGCGACGACGACGTGACCGTCGTGGTGGTGACCTGGCAGGGGGCACACCTCCTCACGCCTTGCCTGGACTCGTTGCGGCGTCAGACGTTCCCCCACCGCGTCCTCGTCGTCGACAACGCGTCCACCGACGGGACCGCCGAACTGCTCGCGGCGCGGCCCGACGTGCGGGTGATCCGGACCGTGGAGAACCTGGGGTTCGCCGGGGGGGTGCAGGCCGGGATCGACGCCGTCGACACCCCGTTCGTCGCCCTGCTCAACAACGACGCGGTGGCCGACGACCACTGGCTGGAGGAGCTGATGACCGCAGCCCGGGCGCACCCGGGGTGCGCCGCCGTCACCTCTCTCATCCTGCTCGCCGACCGGGCAGTCCCCACCGTGAACAACGCAGGCGTCACGCTGCTCGAAACCTGGTACGGCACGGACATCGGGTACGGCGAACGGCCCCAGGACCACGCCGACCCCCGGGAGGTGTTCGGCTTCAGCGGCGGAGCCGCACTGCTCCGCACGGAGGCGGTCCGCTCCGTCGGGGGCTTCGCGACCGAGTTCTTCCTCTACTACGAGGACACGGAGCTGTCGTGGCGCCTCCGCGACGCGGGGTGGGCCATCCGGTACCAGCCGACGGCCGTGGTCCGGCACGCCCACTCCGCGACCACCGACCAGAGTTCCCGCCTCTTCGCTTACCACAACGAGCGGAACCGGCTGTGGATGCTCATGCGCCGGGCCCCGTGGCCGACGGTCCTCCGTGCCTACGTCCGGTTCCTCCTGACGACGACCTCGCTGGCGCTGCGGCACCGCGGCAGCAGGAGCGGACCGCTGCCCTGGAACATGCGACTCCCCCTGCGGCTGGCCGTCGCCCGGGACGCGCTCCGGTACCTGCCGCGCGCGGTGGCACTCCGGCGGTCGTCAGGCGCTCGTCGACCGCCCCCCGCGTGACGGAAGGGTCCCGAGCGACGGCCGTGGCGCGACCCGCCGGAAGGCGGGGGCCCTGCACCGCCCGGTGTTAGCGTGTGTCGGACGGCGTTGCGAGTCCCGCACGCAGTGAGCACGACACCGGTCCGGGCCCTCGGAGACCCCGATCGGCGGTGATCAACGTGTTGCCGGCGCACCGGCGCACGCGAAGAAGACAGGTGGAATCCGCAGCATGACGCAGGCTGTGCGGGACGTGTGGCAGTACCGCGGGCTGATCGGCAATTTCGCCAACCGCGAGGTCAAAGGCAAGTACAAGGGAAGCCTGCTCGGCTCCGCCTGGTCCCTGATCAACCCGCTCGCCACGCTGGCGACGTACAGCATCGTCTTCGGTTTCATCCTCCGGTTCCCCACACCGGTCGCGGGGAACGGGACGCTCGAGAGCTTCCCGATCTACCTCTTCACCGCCCTCACGGCGTGGAACTTCTTCCACGCCGTGACGACGAGCGGCATGGGAGCACTGGTGAGTGCGGGGCCGCTCTTGCGGAAGATCTACTTCCCGCCGTTCGCGCCGGTCATGGGTTCGGCGCTCGCCGTGCTCAACCAGACGGCGATCGAGTTCGGGCTGCTGTTCCTCGTCTACGTCCTCGTCTGGAACATCAGCTGGACGTTCCTGATGGTCCCCGTCCTCCTCCTCATGCTGGGGGCCTTCGCCCTGGGTCTCGGCATGCTGCTCGCGATCCTCAACGCCCGGTTCCGGGACGTGGCGTACATCGTCACCGTGCTCCTGGGCCTGCTGTTCTACGCCTCTCCCATCATCTACCCCATCACCCTGGTCACCGAGCTCTACGCCGAGCACCCGTGGCTGCGGATCTACGAGTACAACCCCATCACCTCGTTCATCGAGGCGTTCCGCGATGTGCTCTGGGACCTGCAGTTCCCCGGGTGGGGCCGGCTCGCATACCTGGCGACGCTGAGCCTGGCCATGCTCACCGTGGGGTGGTGGTTCTTCCAGCGAAAGGCCGCCGACGTGAGCGAGGACCTGTGACCGCACCACTGGGCAACGACACCGCACCCGGCCGCGCCGAAGCCGCCGACGTGGCCATCGCGGTGCGGGGCGTGACCAAGAAGTTCCGTCTCCACAACGACCGGAAGACGAACGTCAAGGAGCTCTTCAGCGCTCGTCGCCGCCAGTCCCGCCACGAGGAGTTCTGGGCCCTCAAGGGCGTCTCCCTGGACATCCCGCGAGGCAAGACCTTCGGCCTGATCGGGCACAACGGGTCGGGCAAGTCGACGCTGCTCAAGCTGGTCGCCGGCATCCACCGCCCCTCGAGCGGCACGATCACCGCATCCGGCCGGGTCTCGGCCATGCTCGAGCTCGGCGCCGGGTTCCACCCCGAGATGTCCGGCCGCGACAACATCTACCTGAACGGGTCCATCCTCGGGATGACCCGCAGGCAGATCGACGCCGCCATGGACGACATCATCGAGTTCAGCGGCCTCGGGGAGTTCATCGACACCCCCGTCAAGGTCTACAGCTCGGGCATGTACGTGCGGCTGGGCTTCGCCATCGCGGTGAACCTCGATCCCGAGATCCTCATCATCGACGAGGTCATCGCCGTCGGGGACGAGGCGTTCCAGCGCCGCTGCTTCGACCACCTGTACCAGCTCCGCCGGAAGGGCGTCACCATCGTTCTGGTGACCCACTCACTGGCGCTGGTGTCCGACCTCTGCGACGAGGCGGCCTGGCTCGACGGCGGCACGCTGCGCCACGTCGGCCCCGCCCGCGAGGTGGTGGACTCCTACCTCACCGAGGTGAACGCCAAGGAGGCCGCGACGGACCAGAAGGAGAGCGAGGGCGAGAGCGACGCGCTCGTCGAGTCAGCGGCGGACCCCGACGGCTTCGAGGGGAAGACCCCGCGACGCGGCTCCGGCGAGGTCCGCGTGACCGGGGTGCAGTACCTCGACGAGCACGGAGCGGACCGCAAGTTCCTCACGACCGGGCGCCCCTGCACGCTGCGGATCTCCTACGACGCCGGCACCGAGATCCCGGAGGTCACCTTCGGGCTCGCCTTCGTGCACGAGTCCGGGGTCCAGGCCGCCGGACCGAACTCCGGTTACGGCCCGGACACCTTCGCCCTGCCACGCGGCCGAGGCACGGTCGACTACTCGCTCGACTCGTTGC
Source organism: Blastococcus sp. SYSU DS0669 (assembly GCF_054050895.1). NCBI lineage: Bacteria > Bacillati > Actinomycetota > Actinomycetes > Geodermatophilales > Geodermatophilaceae > Blastococcus > Blastococcus sp. SYSU DS0669. The sequence continues at coordinate 77,378 of NZ_JBJHAE010000010.1, forward strand.
CCTTGCAGCCGGGCGAGTACCTCGTCAGCGCCGCGGTCGTCGACAAGGGACACATGTACGACTACATCGACCGGGCCTTCGTCCTCAAGGTGCGCGCGGAGGACGCCGTCACCGAGCCGGGCCTCATCCGCATGTCTGGACGCTGGACCCACCAGGCTGCGTTGCCGGCGGCCGACGAGCTGACCTCCCACTGAGCGAGGAACCCCGATGATCACCGAAGAAACTCTCAAGTCGCTCCTGCTCGCCCTGGCAGAGAAGACGCACGACGACGTCGAGCGCATCATCACCTCCAACGGCGGGCTGACCGACGAGGAGCGCACGTCCATCCGGCAGGCGCTGGACTCCGCCGACACCTCGGCGGGCATGGCGCGCGCTCTCGGCGACACCCTCCGCGCGGCCGGGGACATCGACTACCTCGCCAACGAGTGCTACCGGGCCGCCTTCTACCTCGGCGACGGGCTCGCCGAGCTGCGTTCGGACGACTTGTTCGGCTACTTCTCCACCAAACGGACCGGTCGGATCCTCGACAAGTGGATCCACTACTTCCCCGTCTACTCGGAGCACTTCGCGCGATTCCGGGGCACGCCGGTGCGCATCCTGGAGATCGGCGTGTACCGCGGCGGATCGCTGGACATGTGGCGCTGGTACTTCGGTCCGGATGCCGTCCTGGTCGGGGCCGACATCGACGAGCGCGCCCAGCAGGTGGCCGCCCCCGACCACGTCGTCGAGATCGGCGATCAGACCGACCCCGAGTTCCTCAAGTCCCTGGTGGAGAAGTACGGGCCGTTCGACATCGTGATCGACGACGGCGGGCACGAGATGCGCCAGCAGATCGTCACCGCGGAGACCCTGTTCCCGCTGCTGGCCGAGGACGGGGTGCTCCTCACCGAGGACTGCCACACCTCCTACTGGGACGCCTACCAGGGTGGGGTCGGTCGTCCGGGGACCTTCATCGAGTGGTGCAAGGACCGCATCGACGACATCAACGGCTACCACCGCCCCGGCCCCGTCGAGCCCGTCTGGACCGACCACGTGGCGAGCATGGCGTTCTACGACTCGATCGTGGTCATGCGGAAGAAGCGGCGATTCGCGCCCTTCGCCGAGCAGGTGGGCCACGCCGAGTTCCTGCTCCTGCCGCGGCTGTCGGCGCAGCACTACACCGAGATGGCCGCGCGGCGGGACGCCGCGATCGCCCAGCGCGAGGAGGCCCGCATGGAGGCCGAGGCGGTGCGCACCGCTCACGAGGCCGAGGTGAAGAAGCTCCACGATGAGATCGAGGAGCTCCGTGCGCAGGTGCCGGCACCGCGCCCCCTCGGCGAGACCCGCCGCTCACCCCTCACGAGGCTCAAGAAGCTGCGCCGCCGCGACGAGGGCTGACGTCGGCCTCCTGCGCGGCGGTCAGCGGCGGGGCACGCGAGCGAGCAGCCGGCGGGCCACCAGCCCGATGCCGCCCTCGCGAAGGGCGGCGGCGATCCGCCGGCGGAGCGTGCCTCGCGGAGGTCCCGCCGGCCGGAGACCCAGCTGGAGCCGGTCCACCGCATCGAGCGCCAGGTCAGGCGCCCGCCGCGGCGCGGAGCAGAACGCCACCAGCGGACGCGCCACCCGGTCCCAGGCCAGCTCGGCGGACAGGTCGCGCGCCGCGTTGCCGAGCGATGAACGCGCACCGGGCGATCCGGCCAGTTCGAGGAGCGCGGCGCTCAGCGCCTCGACGTCCCCCGGCGGCACGACGAGGCCGGCGCCGCGGCCCGACAGCACGTCGGCCAGTTCGTCGCCGGCCGTGGTGATCACGGGAAGTCCGCACCACAGGTAGTCCAGCACCCGTGTGCGGAAGGCGAACTCGGTCTCCAGGTGGTCCCAGTGGGTGCTCACCGCGATGTCGGCGGAACGGAGCCACCGATCGCGTTCCTCGTAGGGCACCCAGCCCTCGTGGAAGACGACGGTCCGGTCCAGCACGCCCGCCTCCTCGGCGGCCCGGCGGGCCTCCCCCGCGTTCCCCTCCACGCCGGCGACCGGATGGCGGGTCCCGAGGAAGAGGAGACGCAACCGCGGCGCACGGTGCTCGACCTCTGCCATCGCGCGCACGAGGGTGACCGGGTCCAGCCACTCGTAGATCCCGCCGCCCCAGACGACGACCACGTCGCCGGGCGCGATCGACGGGTGCGCCCGGGCCAGGGCGTGCCGGTCGCCGTCCACCGGGGGGCGCCGCGGGGTGCCGAACGGCACGACGGCCACGAGGGCAGAGAGATCCGGGGCCCGGTCGTAGGTCACCGGGTTGACCCGGCCGAGCGCGGCGAGATGCCCCAACCACAGGGCGCGTTGGCGCCGCGAGGCGCACAGCACCAGGTCGGCACGGGACAACTGGACGTTCAGCGCCGTGATGCAGTCCCTGACCACCGCCCGGCGAGCTCCTTCACCGAGCCCGCGGGTGCGTTCCAGCTGCTCGAGGTGGAACGGGTCGTACGCATCGACGACCAATGGCACGTCTGACTCGGCCAGCCAGGGGTGCAGCCCGAGCACGTCTCCCTGGACGACGACCGACCCCGCCGACCGGACGAGCTCACGCAGGTGCGCCCGATCGCGAGCGGCAGTGAGCTGTACCGCCGGGTCGCTGATGCCCACCTCGGACAGGGACGCGACGGTGACCGCACCGATCTCTGGTTCCGCCGCGAGGGTGCGAGCGAGCTCCAGGGTGCGGATGGCCGGTCCGGCCATCCGCACGCCCAGCGGCTCAGCGGTGACGAAGAGGACGCCCGGGGCGGTCAGGCGCCCCTCCCTTCGGGGTCGCAGAGGTAGTCGTAGATCCCGCTCAGCGCACGGTCCCAGTCCCCGTGCCGTTCGGCGATGTCCTGGAGGCCTCGCGTGGACAGCCGTTCGCGCAGCGCCTTGTCCCGGCACAGACGCTCCAGCTGGTCGGCCAGGTCGTCCGCCGTGCGCTTGGAGAGCAGGCAGTTCTCCTCGTGCTCGAGGATCCAGTGCCCCCAGGGGTTGTCGAACGCGACGACGGGAACGCCGCAGGCCATCAGCTCCAGGGGCAGGTACGACGGGTGCTTGGAGACGGTGAGCGCCAGGCCCACGTCGCTGTTCCGGTAGAGCTCACCGGTCGCCCGGTAGGCCAGCAACCCGAGGGGCTTGATGTCCTCGTCCGCGCCCTGCCCGGTGGCCCAGGCGCCGGCCGTCACGATGCGGACACCGTCGCCGAGACGACGCTTGAGCTCTTCGAGCGCCAGGGACGCCATCTCCCAGCAGTTCCGCCAGTGACCGGGACGGGCGTAGACGAACACGGTCACCGGCGAACCCGGTGTGCGCTCGTGCCGCCACCGGGCGTGGAAGACCGATCCGTCGACGGCCGGCATGAACCCCATGCCCTTGCCGTCGTAGTCCTCGGCGTAGATCTTCTGCAGGTTGTGGGTGTTGCAGAGCCCGTACAGCCCCAGGCGGTAGGTCTCCTCCGCCAGGGCGTACAGCGTGCTGGCCGGGTAGAACATCGGCTCGAAGTCCTGGATCAGGTAGAACTTCCGCTTCATGTTGGGTGCGTGCGCCAGCGCGTAGGCGGTGACCCAGAGCGTCGCGATCCCGACGTCGGCCTCGGGCACGTCGGACAGGCTCTCCCGCGACCCGTCGTAGAAGACGATCTGCGAGTCGGCCAGTGAGGGGAACGCCGCCGCCAGCGCCGACCGGACGAAGTGGTCCGGAGGGCTGCCCCACACGACGAAGCGGTTCTCGACGCCGTGGTTGCGCGCCAGCTCGTCCGCGATCCGGAGCGCCGAGTTGATGCCGCCGTAGAACGGGCTGTCGATGTCCGGGATGAACCAGTTGACCGTGCGCACCGCGAACGGCTCGGCGTTCTCCCGGTGCAGCGCGTCGATGGCCGCCACGTCGGCCGGCAGTGCCCGGCACATGTCGGCGAGCATGCGCGACTCCGCGGCGTCGTTGCGCTGCCGGAACGCGGTGAAGTCGCGGCCGAGCGGACCGGCCAGGCGCTGCTGCGGGCTGGGTTCGTGCCGGCCCTTCAGGGCGGGCGTGCGGCTGCCCAGGGAGAGGCTGGGGTTCCAGTACGGGTCGCCGCCGAACAGCCAGGTGTTGTAGCGCCAGTAGCTGGCGAAGAAGTCCTGGGTCGGCACGGTCGTGCCGCGGGTGGCCGACTCCAGGTGCCGGATGCCGGAGAACGGTGAGCAGATGTTCCGGCGGCCGTCCAGGACCATGTCCAGGCCCAGCGACACATCGGAGCCGCACAGGACGAACCGCTCGTCGAACCCGCCCACCTGCTCGAACAACTCACGGCGGACGGCGCAGCAGGCCCCGGTCACGGCCAGCACGTTGCGATACCAGTCGGTCGGCCCGTACATCGAGTCGCTGCCGGGCGCCATGCCCTCGAAGACGTGGTCGGCGAACCCACCCATGCCCAGGATCACCCCGGCGTGCTGGATCTTCCCGTCCGGCCCGGTGAGCTGGAGACCCGACACCCCGATCTCCGGCTGCATGGCCCAGCCCACGAGCTCCTTCAACCACTGCGGGTCGAGGACTTCGGTGTCGTCGTTGAGGAAGACCAGCACCTCCCCCGAGGAGGCCCGCACCGCGGCGTTGTTGACGGCGCTGTAGTTGAACGGCTGCTCGTGCCACCACAGGACCTCGACCGGGTAGTCGAGGCCGCGTCCGGCGTACCACTGCTCGTTCTCCGGCGTCTGCCCGCCGTTGTCGACGATCACCACGTCGAAGGCCGGGTAGTCCGTGCCCTCGAGCGACGGCAGGCAGGTCGACAGCATCGGCCGGTTGTGACGCGTCGGGATGATGATGCTGACCGACGGCCATTCCACCGGGGTCCAGCGCAGCCGCACCGTTCCACCGGGCGCCGGCTCCGCCCGCGCGGTGATGCCCTTCCGGTCGAGGTGCTGCTGGACGATGCGCACCGCGTCGTCGTCCGGGACCGGGTCCCGCTCGGGGACGCTGCTCAGGACACGGGTCACCCGGGTCACGCGCTCCGGCTCGCAGTCCGCGCGGAGGAGGAGGTCCCAGTGGCCGGCCTCGCCGGCGTCGACCCGCAGACCCCCTGCGGCCAGGTACCGGGCGCGGCGGATGGCGAAAGCCCGCCCGACGTAGGGGGCGCCGAGCAGGAGCTCGGGGGACCACGACGGCCGGAACCGCGGATCGGTGGGCCGGTCGCCGTCCAGGACGTCGTCGTCCCAGGAGATGATGTCCACGAGCGGGTCGCGCCGGGCCGCCATCGCCACCTGGTAGAGGCAGTCCGGACGGAGCCGGTCACCGGCCTGGAGCAGGACGACCAGGTCAGCGTCGCCGTGGATCACGTGCGTGTTGGCGGACTCGACCGGGATGCCTCCCGCCTGCACGACCCGTCCGCTGACCGCCGGCTCGACCGACGACGGGAGCACGGGGTCGCAGGCCACCGCGGTCCAGTGCTCCCAGGACTGCTCCTCGAGCGAGGCGAGGGTGTCGCCGACGGCACCCTTGCCGGGCAGGATGATCACCTGGACCGACACCGGGTGCGAGGCGCGACGGGAGTACTCGCGCTGGGCGTCCCGCTCCTGCGGGGTCGCCTCGTGCTCGCGCAGCCAGCTGCGGTAGGAGGGCGCGGTCGGCTCGACGACGCCGGGGATGGCCCACAGCGACCGGATCGTGCCGGCGGTGTGCAGCACCTCGCGGTAGGTCGACAGCGCGGCCTTCGCCACCGCGCGCTGCTTGCTCCCCTCGGGCAGCCGGTCGCGGACCGTCTCCCTGACCCGCTGCTTCCAGCCCGTCGGCAGGCTCTCCGGGATCACAGGTGCATCGGTGACGGTGGCAGGTTCACCCGGCAGCCCTGCTGAGTCCGACACCGCCTGCGAGACTGGTTCCAGGGCCTCGGGCGAGGCGTCGGACGAGGAGGAGGTCACGATTAACGGCTCCCGTGGTGGTCGGCTGTGCGATTCATCCGGGAACTCCCCGCGCGACGGGCAGGGGCACCGGAGCCCCCAACCTACCTGGCCCCCCAGGGCGCGGCCGTCCGGATGGAACGGCTGTGCCGGGAGATGCTGACGTGCGTGTAGTTCTCGACGCGACCCCCCTCCTGGGCCCTCGGACGGGGGTCGGCCGGTACGTCGCCTCCCTGGCCCGGGAGCTGGCCGTCGGCCGGGACGACCTCGCGGTCGCCTGCGTCGCGTTCACCGCGCGCGGTCGCCGCGCGCTGCCAGCCCAGCTCCCGCCCGGGGCCACGGCTGTCGGGCCGCCCGCCCCGGCCCGCCTGCTGCACCGGCTCTGGGCCCGGTCGGAGTGGCCGGCGGTGACCCGGCTCACCGGCCCCGCCGACGTCTTCCACGCCACGAACTTCGTGCTCCCGCCCACCGGCCGTGCCGCGGGCGTCGTCACGGTGCACGACCTCTCCTTCCTCCACCGGCGGGACTCGGTCACCCCGGCCGCGCGCGCCTACCGCGACCTGGTGCCCCTCGGCCTGCGGCGGGCGCGGATGGTGCTCACCCCGAGCCGGTCGGTGGCCGAGGAGCTGGCCGAGACCTACGGCGTCGCGGAGGACCGGCTGGCCGTCACGCATCTCGGGGTCGACACCGAGTGGTTCACCGCGGAAGCGCCGGACGACGTCATGCGCCGGCGGCTGGACCTGCCGTCGCGCTACTTCCTCTTCGTGGGCAACCTCGAGCCGCGCAAGAACCTGCCGCTCCTGCTGTCCGCCTACCGCGCCCTGCTGGCCACCCTCCCGGATGCACCCGGGCTCGTCCTCGTCGGGCCGGAGGGCTGGGGGCCGCAGCTGGACCTGGAGGGGATCCCACCGTCCAGGATCCGCCTCACCGGCTACCTCCCGGACACCGACGTGCGTTCAGCCGTCGCCGGCGCCACTGCCCTGGTCTACCCGACCGCGTACGAAGGTTTCGGGCTTCCTCCGCTCGAAGCCCTGGCATGCGGCACTCCGGTCGTCGCGTCCGACCTGCCGGTCATCCGGGAGGTGGTGGGACACGATCCCGCCGTCGCGACGCTCGTCCCGGAAGGGCGCGAGGCGCCCCTGACCGACGCCCTGCTCCGTGCCGCGACGGAGCCGGAACCGTCGGGCGCGCGCGAGCAGCGCCGCGAGCGCGCCCGACGGTTCGACTGGCACGCCACGGCGGCGGCCACCCTGGAGGCGTATCGGAGAGCGGTCAGCCGGTGACCGTCAGGGTCGCGCAACCCAGCAGCGGGTTGACCGCACCGGCCGTGTCGATGGCGTAGGCGCACACGGTCCGCCGGCCCGACAGCGGGCCCAGGTAGGCGGTGTACCCGTGGGCCTCCCCGGCCCCGCTGATCGCCGCTGCGACGTCCGGCCGGGACTGGTCCGCGGTCAGCCGCCCGGCGTACCGGCCGTCCAGGTAGAAGTGGACGTCGATGGAGCGCGCGGGGAGGTCGGGGTCGTACGCCCAGCCCCGCACGACCAGGTGCCCCGCTTCTGCGGTCACCGCGTCCACCGCGCCCCGCGGCTCGACGCTGGGCGCCACGGTGACCGCGAGACAACCCAGCCGGGTGTTGGGTGCGCTGCCACCGAGGACGTTGATCGCGTACGCGCAGGCCTCGTGGCGGCCGGGCGCGAGCACGACCGTGGTGGCGAACCCGTGCGCCGACCCCGTGCCCGGGTGCGCGGCCTCGACGTCCGGGCGCGGCGCATCCGCCGTGACGTGCGAGACCATCCGGCCGTCGACGTAGAGGTGGACGTCGATCGGCGCCGAGGTGTCCGGGTCCAGCGCCCACCCTCGGAGGGCGACGGTCGCCCCCTCGGCGGACGCCACCTCGAGGTTCCCGATGGGGGGGACGCCGACGAGCGCGGTGGAGCAGCCGAGCTGCGGGTTCTCGGTTCCCTGGCGCACGTTGATGGCGTAGGTGCAGACCTCGTGCTCACCGGGGGCGACGGCGACGTCTCCGGAGAAGCCGTGCCGCCTGCCCAGGTCCGCGAACTCGGCAGGGATGTCGTCGCGATGCTGGTCCGCGCGCAGCGCGGCCGCCCACTGCCCGTCGACGTAGACGTGGACGTCGACGGGGCCGGCCGTCTCGGGATCCAGTGCCCAGCCCGAGACGCTGATCGCCCGCGGTCCGCCCGAGACGTCGGCACGGCCAGCGGGTCGCACCTCCAACGTCGTGGTCCAGCACCCCAGTTGCGGGTTGTGCCCGCCCGACGGCGAGTTGATCGCGAAGAGGCACACCTCGTTCCGACCAGGCTGCAGCGGTACGGGTATGCGGAAACCACGCGCCGTCCCCGCGGCCGGGTAGGCCTCTGCCACGTCCGGGCGCGGCTGGTCGGCCAGAGCCTGCGTCGCCCACGCGCCGTTCACGTAGACGTGCACCGCGGTCGGCGAGGAGCTGTCCGGGTCCAGGGCCCAACCGGTCAGCTCCCCCTGCCCTTCGCGGAGCACAGCGGCGTCGATGGACCCCAGCGGCAGCCCCCGGGTGTCCACGGTGCGGCAGCCGAGCTTGGTGTTCGGGGCGAAAGCGCCGACGTTGATGGCGTACACGCAGACCTCGTGGATGCCCTGCGTGACACCGATCGTCCGTTCGTAGCCGTGCGCGCCTCCCCACGCCGGCAGCGCGGCGGCCACGTCGTCGCGGCGAGCATCGGCCGTCACCGAACCCTGCAGCTGCCCGTCGACGTAGACGTGGACGCTGATCGGGGCCGTGGTGTCCGGGTCGACCGCCCACCCCCGGATGTCCACCTGGTTCCCCGTGCGGGCGGTCACCGAGTCGAGCGCACCCAGCGGCTGCCAGGCCGACTCCCCCGGCGCCTGGGTGGACGTGAACCAGTCCGTGAAGTACAGCCAGAAGTTGCGGTTGCCGTACGCCGAGCAGGCGTCCCCGGAACCGTATCCGGCGGCGAGGGCAGCGGCGTTGGGCTGGTAGGGCGTGTAGATGTACAGGCCCGCGGTGGCCTGGTTGTGGATGTAGACCTGGCTGGATCCGCAGTCGCGATTCGGGTGGTACAGCACGGTGTTGGTGCGACCGGCCCGGTACCCGTACGACGTGGGATGAACCTTGTAGACCTGGAACCGCCGTGCCGCGCTGTACACCTGGTTCTGGAACCCGTTGTACGCCGGGTCGCAGGGGGCCGTGTCAGGACATGCGTAGCCCATGGCCTCCCGGTAGCGCCGCTCGTACAGTGACGACCCGGTGTTGGTCACCAGCGACTGTTCCTTCTGCAGCATCACGAGGAGCACCCGGGGACTGACGTTGCACGCCCGGGCTGCCTTGCTGATGATGGTGGCCGCGCTCTCCTGGGACCCGGCCGCATAGCCGGAGCAGTACTGATCCGCGGGTCGGGCGGTGGTGTCCTGGCGGTAGTCCTTGAGGCACGGTGTCCCGTCGGATCCCGCACGGCAGTTCATGCCCTTGAGCTCGATGAACTTCCGGACGTCGTCGGGGCTCATCCCGGCTCCGTCGAAGAACACCGAGTCGCTGATGATGTTGCCGGGGTTGAACTGCCCCAGGTCCGCGGTGACATCGAGGTCGACCCGGTCGGGGGACGAGCCGCCGGCGACGAGCAGACCGGCGGCAGTGGCCATCACCGTGATCCCCAGGGCCAACCGGGTCAGGAGCCGCTTCATCTGGCCGGGACCTCCACGTCCACGGCCGGGGAGACACCCGTCGACGTGTCCGACCGGTAGGACAGGACCGCCTCCCAGGTGCCGGCCGCCAGGTCGGCACCGGCGACCTGCAGGAGCCCGCACGTGGTGGTCGTCGCATCCGGAGCAGCCGTGTTCTCGACGCTGAGGCTCTGGGATCCACGTGACAGCGTCAGCACGCAGCTGCCGTGCGACTCGATGACTCCCGCGACGTAGCCGTTGACCTCGACCGACCCGGTGTCCTCCACCCAGGCCGCGAAGGTGACGACAGGATCCACCGGCGTGGCACCGCGCACCGTCGACGTCTCCGCGGGAACCGGCGCCGGTGCGGCGGTGCGCTCGGGGTCGACACCGGCGGGGGCGGTCGTCCGGGTCGGACCCCCGGCCGCGGCCCCCCCGGCGGCTGTCCCCGGGTCGGCGACCGGAGCCGGGTCAGAGCCACCATGCCCGCTCCACCACCACCACGTCACGATCGCCGCGAGGAGCAGGAGGACGAGGGCGGCACCCCCTGCCCTCCGGCGGCGGTGCGCAGATCGAGACATGGCCGTGCCTTTCATGAGGACCAGAGCCGGGGATCCGGATGTAGCGGTGCGGGTCAGACCTGGACCGTGCGGCACCCGAGGAGCGGGTTAGTCGAGCCGTGCCCGGTGTTGATGGCGTAGGCGCAGACCTGGTGCTGCCCGCTGCCCAGCGGCAGCGTGATCGCGTAACCGTGGGCCGGGCCGGCGGTGGGCACGGCCGCTGCCACATCCGCTCGGGTCTCCGCCGCCGTGATGGCCGCCCCCCAGCGACCGTCGACGTAGACGTGCACCGACGTCGCACCGGCCCCCCGGTCGGGATCCCAGGCCCAGCCGTGGACGGCCACGCCGTGGGTGCCGGCGTCGACGCCGTCGAGGCTGCCGACGGGGTTCCACGCGGATGCGGCAACGGACACCGAACGGCACCCCAGCTGCGTGTTCACGGTCCCGTAGCCGGTGTTCAGTGCGTATGCGCACACGGACCGCGCGCCCGGTGCCAGATCCAGGGTCGCCACGTAGCCGTGCCGGCTGCCCGCCGCCGGGAACGCGGCCGCCACGTCGTCCCGGCGACCGTCCGCACGGAGAGCCTTCGCAGGGACGCCGTCGACGTGCAGGTGGATCACGGAGGCCTCCTGCGGCGTGTCGTCGTCCAGGGCCCATCCCGTGACGGTCACCGTGCGCCCACTGGCGCTGACGGTGTCCAGGCTGCCGCGCGGAGCCCACGGTCCGGCCGGGGCGTCCACCGTCCGGCAACCGAGTTCAGGGTTGGTGGTCCCGGCGTTCTGGTTGATGGCGTAGACGCAGACCTTGTGCCTGCCCGGGCCCGGGCTCTCGAACGACGCCTGGAACCCGTGCGCCGGTCCTGCGTCCCGTATCGCCGCGGCGACATCGGGTCGGTCCAGCCCGGCGGTCACCGCCCCCACTGCGCTGCCGTTGACGTACACGTGCACGCTGAGGGCCGCGGTAAGCGCATCCGGGTCCACAGCCCACCCGCGGAGCGACACGGTGCGCCCTGAGATCGTGGCCGCCTCCAGGTTGCCGACCGGGTCCTTCCCCGGTGCCGGGTCGGTCGCGACGGTGACGTACTGGCACCGCGTCCAGACGTCGGCACCGGAAGGCGGGGCGTTGAGCAGCACCACGCACACCTGGTGCCGGCCCCGTGTGAGGGAGAGGGAACCGGCGAAGCCGTGGCCTGGGCCGGCCTGCGGGTGCACCGCCGCGACGTCCGGTCGGAACCGGTCGGCCGTGGCGGTGACCACACGACGGCCGCCCACCTCGATGCCCACGGCGATGCTCCCCGTCGGGAAGTCGGGATCGAAGGTCCAGCCGGAGAACGACAGCACCGAGCCGTCGAGCTGCAGGGACTCCAGGCCGCCGAGCGGACTACCGCCGGGGGACCGGCCGATGCGCCCTCCCACCATGTCCCGTAGCTGGCCCATGCGGTTGTACGCGTACTGCCCCGGGCAGGCCGTGTTGGTGACGTCTCGGTGCGCGAAGACGGTCGGCACGGTGACGACCTGCCCCGCCGGGAAGCGCGACGTGCCACCGCCGGACGTCAGCTGGGTCGTGCCCTTGGGGTCCACCCCGTACAGATCCAGCTTCCAGGCGATGATCGCGGCGACGCTGTCGAGCATGGCCTGCGGCGTGTCGACCTTCGAGTAGTCCCCCAGCATCGAGACCCCGAAGGTCCCGGTGTTGAAGCCACCGGCGTGCGCGCCGACGACGGTGCTGGACAGCCCGCCGTGACGGCCTTCGAAGATCCGGCCGAACCGGTCGACGATCACGTTGTAGCCGATGTCCCCCCAGCCCCGGCTCTTCGTGTGGTAGGCGTAGATCGACCGCATGATCGCCGGCACCTGATCGGCGGTGTAGCCGTTCGCGTCGGCCGTGTGGTGCAGCGTGGCGGCCTTGATGGTGGGCGCGTACTCGGGGTCCCAGAACCGGATCGACTCGTCCGCTCCCCACTGCGCACGGCTGTGCACCACCGGCATCGCCGACGCCGCGTGCGCCTGGCCGACCGCGTCGGAAGCGCCGAGCGCGGTATCGGCCTCGCTCGTGCCCGGGTCGATCAGCTCGACCTGCACGTCTCGCGGCTGCTCGCCGCCGGCCGCGGTCACCTGCACCTCGACGCCGCTGCTCGGGCCGGTCCAGTACGGCGCGGTTCCCGCCCGCACCTCGGCGGTCTCCGCGGACGGGGACTGCTCGACGTCATCGGCCTGGAGCTCTGCCCACTCCCCCCATCCCCCACCGACGGCGCGCGAGCGGAGCCGCACCGTCACGTCGCGGGTCTCCTCGTCGACACCCCAGGTGACTCCGACGGCGGAGAACTCCTCCCCCCGTGAGCGCGCGAACGTCAGGACCGGGTCCTCTGCTGCCACCGGCTGAGCTCCGGGCCCGGCGTCGCCGGCGACCTCCCCGACCAGTTCGGGCACGATGTCCTCGGCCTGTGCCACGTCGGCCACGGACGTGGGCGCGTCGGCGGAGCCGAGCTCGACGGTGTCGATGCTCGTCTCGACGGGCTCCGCCTCGGGCAACGGCGAGGCGTAGACAGGCAGCACGAGGAGGGTGCCGGTCAGGGCCACGAATGCGGTGGTTCCCGCGATGACGCGACGCACGGTCGACCTCCGGTTGGGTGTCAGCGGGGCGGCAGCTGGCGGGGAAGGAGCCCCGCTCCACTCATCGGTCGACGGCGACACGGACTTGAGCTCGGCACGACCTCGACACGAGGGTAAGTGACTAAAACGTGACAGATCGTGACCGACACGCACGGTCGGCATCGCCGGATTGCGGGAGACGTGAAGCGCCTCGATGGGTGGCAGCGGGGGCGCCGGGTCACCGGGCCGTCGGTCGGGTCGACCCCGGAGGGGCGGCTGCCGGACCCGCACCGCGCGACGGATGGGGCCTGTTGTGCCCTGCGTGACGGACGGCACCGAAGAGGCGCCGGAGTCGCCGGGAACACCCGGTCTCTGCCCTCGGGGCCGCCCGGTGCGACGTATCGTCCCGGCACGTCCAGCCTGACGGGCGAGACGCCCGAACCTGCCCCGAGTCCGGCCCGACGTGAGGACCACCCGTGACCCGCTCTGCAGAGCGCCCCGACGGCGCCTCGAGCCCACTGCCCGCCCGACTCGACCCCCGGGCCGGCCGGCCGCGTCGCTCCCCCGATGGCTCGACCCGGCGCCGCTCACGGGACGGCGCGGTGGATTCCGGTGGCGGCTCCGCTGGCGCCGTGACGGCCGTGCGCGCCATCGCCGCGGTGCTGTCGCTGGTGCTGCTCGGGACCGGGGGCTGGGGCTGGTACCTCGGACGGGTCGCCGATGCCAGCGTCACGCGCACCGACGCGATCCCGACCAGCGGCAACGAGGGGCTCGGGCGCGCCGGTGAGGCCATGAACCTGCTGCTGGTGGGCAACGACAGCCGCGCCAGCGCGACGGAGGACGAGCTCGAGGCGCTCAACACCGAGGCGAGCAACGGGATCAACACCGACACGATGATCTTGGCGCACGTCCCCGCCGACGGCTCACGCGCGTCGTTCGTCTCCTTCCCCCGCGACTCCTACGTCCGGATCCCCGGCTACGGCTGGGACAAGCTGAACGCCGCCTACGCCTACGGTTACACCCAGGAGGCGTCGGAGAACGCCACGGAGACCGAGAAGCAGGCGGCGGGCGCGCAGCTGCTCATCCGCACCATCAGCCAGCTCACCGGTCTGCAGATCGACCACTACGCCGAGGTCGACCTGCTCGGCTTCTTCAACCTGTCCACCGTCGTGGGCGGCGTCGAGGTCAACCTCTGCGAGCCCGCCAAGGACGGCTACTCGGGCGTGAACCTCCCCGCGGGCGTGCAGACGATCAGCGGCGAGCAGGCCCTGGCCTTCGTGCGCCAGCGGCACGGGCTGCTCCGCGGTGACTTCGACCGGATCGTGCGGCAGCAGGTGTTCATCGCCGGGATGATCCGCAAGATCCTCTCCGACAACGTCCTGCTGGACCTCGGCAAGCAGCGCGAGCTGGTCCAGGCGGCCGCCGACTCCCTCACCGTCGACCAGTCGCTGGACCTCTTCGAGCTGGCCGGCCAGATGCAGTCGGTGACCGCCGGCGGCGTCGACTTCCAGACGGTGCCCAACCTGGGGACCGACCGCGACGACCAGGATCGGTCCATCGTGCGGCTCGAGGACGAGGACGCGCTCCACGACTTCTTCGCCGACCTCTCGGCCGAGCCGGAGGAGGAGGCCCCGGCGACGACCGAGGCGCCGCGGACCGTCGACCCCGCCACGGTGACCGTGGACGTCTACAACGGCTCGGGCATCTCCGGTCTGGCCGGTGAGGCGGCCGAGTCGCTGACGGCGGGCGGGTTCTCCGTCGGGACGACCGGCAACGCCGACTCCAGCGACTACGAGCAGACGGTCGTCCGCCACGCCGCCGGCGACGAAGCGCTCGCCCTGACCGTGGCCGCCGCCATCCCCGGCGCGGTCGCCGAGGAGAGCGACGACGCCGCCACCGGTAGCGTGCAGCTCGTGCTGGGCAGCGACTTCAACGGCGTGGGTCAGGCCGTCACCCCGCAGGCACCGACTGCACCGGTGGAGGGCCAGGACGCCCGCACCGCGGCGGACACCGCCTGCATCAACTGATGCCCGCCGCCCTCACCCCCGCGGACCTCCTGGCCGGGGCGCTGGACCGCTCCCCCGCCACCCCCCTGCTGACGTACTACGACGACGCCACCGGGGAGCGGGTCGAGCTCTCGACGGCGACGCTGGCGAACTGGGTGGCCAAGACGGCGAACCTCCTGCAGGAGGAGTTCGACGTCGGCCCCGGCAGCCGGGTCGCCCTGGCGCTCCCGGTGCACTGGCAGACCGCGGCCGTGCTCCTCGCCGTGTGGAGCTGCGGGGCCACGGTGGTCGACACCGCCCCGGAGGACGACGGACGGCTCGACGACGTCGACGTCGTGCTCGCAGCGCAGGACCGCCTGCAGCCCCTCGAGGAGCAGGGGGTCGCGGAGCTGCTCGGCCTGTCCCTGCACCCCCTGGGCATGGGCATGACCGGGTACACCGGCCCGGCGCGGGACTTCGCGCTCGAGGTGCGGGTGCACGGTGACGTGTTCCACCCGTGGGCACCGCCCCGGCCGGACGGTCCGGGCCTCGCCCTGGGCGGCCTGGAGCTCTCCCTCGCCGGCCTCGTGCAGGCGGCCGGCGAGCTGGCGGAGCGGCTGGGCATCGTGGCCGGCGACCGGCTGATGGTGGACGCCTCCGTCGCCGCCGAGGCCGGACCGGTGGCCTGGCTGCTCGCACCGCTGGCCGCCGGCGCGTCGGTGGTCCTCGTCGGCTCGGCGGACGTCTCGCGCCTCGAGCACCGCGCCGCCACCGAGCGTGTCACGGCTACCCTCGGGCACCGGATCGACGGGGTCCGCGAGCTGGGCCGGGAGGCCTGACCGGCCGCGGCCCGCACCCCGCCGCCATGGAGGCCGGAGGACCGTGACCGCAGCGACGAACCCGCCCCGCAGCAGGAGGCGCCGACGGTGACCTTCTCGATCCTCGCGCGCGACCCGGGCACCGGGGAGCTCGGGGTCGCCGTCTCGTCCTGCATCCTCGCCGTCGGCCGCGCGGTGCCCGGCGCCCGACCGGGCGTGGGCGTCGTCGCCGTGCAGGCGCGCAGCCCGCGCGGGACCGGGTACGCCGTCCTCGAGGGGCTGGCTGCGGGCAGCGAGCCCGCGGACCTGGTCCGCCGGGCCACGCACTCGGCCGAGGACGGGGACCGCCAGCTCGCCGTCATGGACGCCACCGGGCAGGTGGCGGCCGACACCGGACCGGGGTCCTTCCCCGCCGGTGGACACCTCCTCGGTGACGGCTGGAGCGTCCAGGGGAACATGCTCGCGTCCGACCGCGTGCTGCCGGTGATGGCCGAGGCCTTCACCGGCGCCACCGGCGCGCTGCCCGACCGGCTGCTCGCGGCGCTGCTCGCCGGCCAGGAGGCCGGTGGCGACCTGCGCGGCCGCCAGTCGGCTGCGCTGCTCGTCGTCGCCGGGGAGCCGGCCACGGAGGAGGACGACGGCCTGCGCGCGGACCTGCGCGTCGACGACTCCGGCGATCCGGTGGCCCAGCTCCGCATGCTGCGCAACCTGCAGCGGGCGTACGACGAGCGGGACTACGAGTACCTGGCGCTCTTCGCCCCGGAGGGCGCCCGCGACCTCTACGCCGCTCTCGCCGCATCCCGACGAGGGGACCGGGACGGAGCCCGCCGGGCGCTGGAGGCGATGCGCAGCCGACCGGGCTGGTCGACATGGCTCGGCGCCATGGCCGGCGACGCCCGGCTGGCTGCGGTCTCCCGGCTCCTGGACTGAGCCGCCGTCGCGCGGCAGCTGCGCCGGCGGAGGGCTCGGCTACCTGAGCAGGCTGCGGGCGATCACCATGCGCTGCACCTGGTTGGTGCCCTCGTAGATCTGGGTGATCTTGGCGTCGCGCATCATGCGCTCGACCGGGAAGTCCTGGGTGTAGCCGGCGCCGCCGAACAGCTGGACGGCGTCGGTGGTCACCTGCATGGCGACGTCGGAGGCGAACGCCTTGGCCGAGGCCGAGAGCCCGGTGACGTCGGGACGCCCCTGCTCCCCCGCGGCGGCGGCGACGTAGACCAGCTGGCGGGCCGCCTGAATCCTCATCTCCATGTCGGCGAGCATGAACTGCACGCCCTGGAACTCGCCGACGGCCTTGCCGAACTGCTTCCGCTCCTTGACGTAGGCGACGGAGGCGTCCAGGGCCCCCTGCGCGACGCCGACGGCCTGGGCGCCGATGGTGGGCCGGGTGAAGTCGAGGGTGCGCAGCGCGGTCTTGAAGCCGGTGCCCGGCGCCCCGATGATCCGGTCGGCGGGGATGGTGCAGTCGGTGAAGTAGAGCTCGCAGGTCGGCGAGCCCTTGATGCCCATCTTGCGCTCCTTGGGACCCACGGCGAAGCCCGGGTCGTCCCGGTGGACGGCGAACGCGGAGATGCCGTTGGCGCCCTTCTCGGGATCGGTGACGGCCATGACCGTGTACCACTCGGAGACGCCGGAGTTGGTGATCCACGCCTTGGTGCCGTTGAGCACCCAGCTGTCGCCGTCGAGGCGGGCGCGGGTCTTCATGGCGGCGGCGTCGGAGCCGGCCTCGCGCTCGGACAGGCCGTAGCTGATCATCGCCTCGCCGGCGGCGATGGGGGCGAGCACCTTCTGCTTGAGGTCCTCGGACGCCGACAGGATCACCGGCATCGAGCCCAGCTTGTTGACCGCGGGGATCAGCGAGGCGCTCATGTCGACCCGGGCGACCTCCTCGATGACGATGCACGTCGCGATCGCGTCGGCGCCCTCGCCGCCGTAGGCCTCGGGGATGTGGGTGGCGTGGAAGCCCGCCGCGGTGAGCGCCTTCTGCGCCTCGATCGGGTACCGCGACTCGGCGTCCACCTCGGCGGCGTGGGGCGCGATCTCCCGCTCGGCGATGTCGCGCACCGCCGCCCGGATCGCCTCGTGCTCCTCGGTCAACGCGTACAGCCCGCTGTTCGTACCCACGCCGACGATCGTAGGACGTCCGACTACCCGCGGGTAGCGAGGCGCTCCTGGAGGGTGAGGTCCCGGGCGACGACGCTCTCGGCGAGCTCGGCCTGGAACCGCTCGACCCGGCTGCGCAGCTCCGCGTCGCCGGCGGCGAGGATGCGCACCGCGAGCAGCCCGGCGTTCCGGCCGCCGCCGATGCCCACGGTGGCCACCGGCACGCCGGCAGGCATCTGCACGATCGAGAGCAGGCTGTCCAGCCCGTCGAGCCGGTCCAGCGGCCGGGGCACGCCGATGACCGGCAGCGGGGTGGCCGCCGCGACCATCCCGGGCAGGTGGGCGGCCCCACCGGCGCCGGCGACGATCACCCGCAGGCCGCGGCCGGCGGCGGCCTCGGCGTAGTCGAGCATCCGGCGGGGGGTGCGGTGCGCCGAGAGGACGTGCGCCTCCCAGGCGACGCCGAACTCCTCGAGCGCCTCGGCGGCCGGCTGCATCACCGGCCAGTCCGAGTCGCTGCCCATGACGATGCCGACGACCGGGTCGCTCATGCCCTGCTCCTCAGTGCTCGTGCTCGTGCTCGTGCTCGAACGCGAACGCCGGGTCGACGACCCCGTCGGCCAGGTACCGGGCCGCGGCCACCGCCCGGGCGCGCACCTCGGCGAGCTCCGTGCCGAGGGCGGTCACGTGGCCCAGCTTGCGGCCCGGGCGCTGCGTCTTGCCGTACCAGTGCAGCTTCACGTCGGGCCAGTGCGCCATGAAGTGGTGGATCCGCTCGTCGAGCGCCGGGCCGGTCCAACCCTCGTCCGCCGCCGCACCGCCGAGCACGTTCGCCATCACCACGACCGGGGCGACCATCTCCGTGGAGCCCAGCGGGTAGTCGAGGACGGCGCGCAGGTGCTGCTCGAACTGGCTGGTGCGCGCGCCCTCGATGGTCCAGTGGCCGGAGTTGTGCGGCCGCATCGCCAGCTCGTTGACCAGCACCCCGTCCTCGGTCTCGAACAGCTCGACCGCGAGCATGCCGACGACGCCGAGCCGGTCGGCGATCCGCACGGCGAGCTCCTGGGCCGCGGTGGCCAGGTCGTCGGGGAGCCCGGGCGCGGGCGCGTACACCTCGGCGCAGACGCCGTCGCGCTGCACGGTCTCCACGACCGGCCACACCGCCACCTGGCCGAACGGCGACCGCGCGACCTGGGCCGAGAGCTCCCGCACCATGGCCACCCGCTGCTCGGCCAGCAGGGTGCCGTGCCGTTCCAGCAGCCCGGCGGCGGCCTCGGCGTCCCCCACGACGAACACCCCCTTGCCGTCGTAGCCGCCGCGGGGGGTCTTGAGCACGACGGGCCAGCCGTGCGCCCCGGCGAAGGCGGCGACGTCGCCCGCCGACCGCACCTCCGCCCAGGCCGGCTGCGGCTCCCCGGCCTCCGCGAGCGCACGGCGCAGCACCAGCTTGTCCTGCGCGTGCACCAGGGCATCCGGGCCCGGGGCGACGCGGATGCCCTCCTCGACCAGCGTGCGGAGGTGCTCCGTCGGCACGTGCTCGTGGTCGAAGGTGACCACCGTGGCCCCGTCGGCCACCGCGCGGAGGGCCTCGAGGTCCTGGTGGTCACCGAGTCGCACGTCGGCGGCGACGAGCGCGGCCGACTCGTCCGGGCCGGCGGACAGCACGCGCAGGGACTGACCGAGCGCGACGGCGGCCTGGGACGTCATGCGGGCGAGCTGACCGCCGCCGACCACGGCCACCACGGGCAGCCCGGTGCGCGAGTCGAGTGGAGTGGCCATGGTGACTGCCGAGACTAAGGGCAGCCCATTCCCCGCTCGTCGGGAGGGGAACGGAGCGTCGCAGCTTCTAGCCTCCCTGCGTGACGGCTCCATCACAGTGCGCACTCCTTAGCGCGCGCACGCCCCGTCCGGGTTCCCGGCTGGCCTTCCTCGACGGCCTCCGGGGGGTGGCGGTCGGCCTCGTCCTGGCCCAGCACGTGGGCGAGCGAGCGTTCCCCGCCTTCCAGGAGCTGACGCATTCCGGCGTCCTGCTGGGCCAGATGGGCGTCATGGTGTTCTTCCTGTGCAGCGGCTTCATCATCCCGGCCAGCCTCGAGCGAGGCCCGGTGTCGGACGGGCGCGGCCGCCGGTTGGCCGCCTTCTGGCGCAGCCGCTTCTTCCGGCTCTTCCCCCTCTACTGGCTCAGCCTGGGCGCCGCCGCCTGGCTGGCCTTCTCCGGTGTCGCCACACCGGCAGCCCCCATGTCGGTCGGCGACTGGCTGGCCAACCTGTCCATGGTCCAGATGCTGGTCGGCGTCCCGAACGCGCTGGTGTCCTACTGGACGCTGGCCTTCGAGATGCTGTTCTACCTGGGCGTGTCGGTCCTGTTCGCCCTCCGGCTCCACCGGCACAGCGTCGCGCTCGCGCTGACTGCCGCGGCGGTGTGCCTGGCGCTCGCCCTGGGCGCCGGCTCTCTCGTGGGCGCGACCCCGCCGACCGGCGCGTTCTGCCTGGCCACCATGCTCACCGGCACGGTCTTCCACCGCTGGCACAGCGGGGCGGTGCCCTCGCGCTCCCTGGTGCTGTGCGTGGCCGCCGTCCTCGCATCGGGGGTCGCCCTGCTGCACGCGGCGGTCGTCGTGACGCCGCAGCCGCCGGATGCCCCGGCCTTCCTGGCGATGCTCACCGCCTGGCTCGGCGCGTACGTCCTGTTCTGCGCCGGCATCGCCCTCCGGCGGCGCGTGGTGCCGGCCCCCCTGCGCCGGCTGGGCGTCACCAGCTACTCGGTCTACCTGGTGCAATGCCTGGTGCTGGCCGCGGTGCCCGCGCTGCCCGACGCCTGGCTGAGCTCGGCGCTGTGGGTGGTCGTCACCCTCGCGGT
This sequence comes from Blastococcus sp. SYSU DS0669, assembly GCF_054050895.1. Taxonomy (NCBI): domain Bacteria; kingdom Bacillati; phylum Actinomycetota; class Actinomycetes; order Geodermatophilales; family Geodermatophilaceae; genus Blastococcus; species Blastococcus sp. SYSU DS0669. The sequence goes on from NZ_JBJHAE010000010.1 coordinate 97,834, forward strand.
CAGCGAGCTGACCTACCGATGGGTCGAGCTGCCGGCCGTCGCGCTCGGGCGGCGAAGCCGGCCCCGCGCCGACCTCCCACCGCCGGCGACGGCTCCGGTCACCGCCGCGCCCGCCCTCGTCCCGCCCCCTCGCCGGCCTGCGCCGGCCCGGGAGGAGGCCACCGTCTGATCGGGGACTCTTCCGCGGGGACCGGCACCCGGCCGGGAGCGAGTCCGTCGATGGGGCCCGGGGTCACCCGGCCAGTCGCGAGCCGTTGCGGCCGGCGACGACCTCCAGCCGTGTGGGGATGCGGGTGCGCAGCTCCTCGAGGTGGCTGATCACCCCCACCGTGCGGCCGCCGCGGCGGAGCTCGTCCAGCACCGTCATCACGGCGTCCAGCGCCTGCGCGTCCAGAGTGCCGAACCCCTCGTCCACGAACAGGGTGTCGATCCGGACGCCGCCGGTCTCCGCGGTGACCACGTCGGCGAGCCCCAGCGCCAGCGCCAGGGAAGCCATGAAGCTCTCCCCGCCCGAGAGCGTCTTGGTGGGCCGGCGGGCGCCGGTGTACTCGTCGAGGACGTCCAGGCCCAGGCCACCGCGGGCGCCGTGCCGGCCCTGCGCGTCGCTGTGCAGGAACGTGTAGCGGCCGCCCGACATGTCCAGCAGCCGCCGGCTGGCCACCTCGGCGACCTGTTCCAGCCGCGCGGCCAGCACGAACGACTGCAGGCGCATGCGGCGTGCGTTGGCCCCCCGACCGTGCGTCAGGTCGGCCAGCGCCGTGACCTGGTCGCTCCGGGCGCGCAGCTCGGCCAGCGTGAGCTCGGCTGCGCTCACCCGCCCCACCAGGTCCTCGAGCGAGCTCGTGCAGCGGCGCGCCTGCTCGAGCTCGGCCACCGCCTCCTCCCGCCGGCGGGTGCCGGCGGCGCAGCGGCTCTCCAGCGCGCCGAGGTCGGGGCGCGGGGGGAGATCGGCGAGCTCCGGGTCGGTCAGCCGAGCGCGCAGGACGGCCACCCGCTGGTCGTGACCGTCGAGCTGCCGGTCCAGCTCGGCCAGCCGGCCGGGACCGGCCAGCGCCGACTCCGCCGCCCCGGCGTCGTCGAACCCGGCGGCCCGGGCCCGCTCCTCCGCCGCCCGGCTCGCCGCCTGGGCCTCGGCTCGGGCGCGCAGCTCCTCGACCTCGGCCGCGACCACCGACTCGCACGCCTCCGCGGCGGCCGACAGCCGGGCGACCCGGGCCGCCAGATCGGCGTCGTCGCCCCGGGCGGCGGCCAGCCGGCCGGTCAGCTCCGCGAGGCCGCTGGTCAGCGCGTGGTGCTCGGCGGTCCGGGCGCGCAGCTCCTCGCGGTCGGCGCCCAGGCGGGCCGCCGCCTCCTCCCGCTCGGCGACCAGCTCGCGCAACCGGGACTCGGCCGGGGCGAGACCCCCGGCCAGGCCGGTCGCGCTGCGCACGGCCGCGGTCAACTCCAGGACGCGTGCCGCCTGCTGCTCCGGCGGCAGCTCGCCGGCGCGGGCCCGCAGGCCGGCCAGCTCGCGCTCCGCCACCTCCAGCCGGCCGGTCGCCGCGGTGAACGCCGCCTCCGCGGCGTCGGCGAGCCCCCGGGCGGCGTCCTCGTCGGCGGCCGTGACCCGCTCGGCACCCGGTGCCGCGGGGCGCGGGTGCTCGACGGCACCGCAGACCGGGCAGTCGGCACCGTCGACGAGGCCGGCGGCGAGCTCGGCGGCCATGCCGTCGAGTCGCCGGGCGCGCAGCTCCAGCCACCGTTCCCGGGCGTCGGCCCGGTCGTCGCGCGCCCGGGCGGCGTCGTCGCGCAGCACGTGGAGCGCCCGGTCCAGGTCCGCCGCCGCCCGTGCGGCGACGAGGCCCGCCTCCGCGGACTCCAGCGACGCACGCAGACCCGGCAGCTCCGCGGCGGCCGCCCGGGCCCGGGCCACCTCCTGCTCCTGCCCGGCGAGCAGTGCCGGGAGGGCTGCGACGGCCTGCTCCCCCGCGCGGCAGCGCTCGGTCAGCTCGCGGACCTGCCGTGCGAGCGCGGCGACGGAGCGCTCCAGGGCACGCGCGCGCTCCACCTCCGGGAGGAGCGCCCGCGCCTCGGCGGCCCGGTCCCGCAGCTCGCGCGCCACCACGCCGTCGGCCGGACGGCCCTCCGCGACCGGCCGCCACGTCGCGACGGCGCCGGTCAGGCATTCCGCGGCGCGTTCGGCCGCCCGACCGGCCGCGCACGCGGCGTCCAGCACGTCGCGCAGCGGTTCGGCCCGGCGAGCGGCGTCGCGCTCGGCCCGCAGGGGCGCGAGCGTCCGCGCGCGCCGCTCGAGATCCGCGAGCTCCGCCGAGGCCTGGTCGCGCCGGGTGTGCCGTGCGGCCAGCGCACGGGCCTCGGTCAGCTCGGCGTCGGCACCGGCCACCTCCGCGGCGGCCGCGTCGGCCCGCGCCGTGGCCGACGCGAGCCGCGCCGCCGCGGTCGCGCGGACCTCCGCCACCCAGCGCAGCACGCCACCCCCCGCCCCGGCGCCCACCGACTCGGGGGCCAGCTCCTCGGGCACCTCGACGCCGGCCGCCTGGGCGACGCGGTCGAGCAGGGTGCCCAGCTGGTGCCGGGCGTCCTCGGTGGCCGCGCGGACCGCCGTCCGCTCGTCGGCGAGCCACTCCTCGGCCCGGGCGAAGCGGTCGACGTCGAACAGCGTGCGGAGCAGCTCGGTGCGGTGCTCCGGCTCGGCTCGCAGGAACCGCGCGAAGTCACCCTGCGGGAGGAGCACGACCTGGCAGAACTGGTGCACGTCGAGCCCCAGCCGCGTGCGCAGGTGCTCGGAGCCCTCGTCGATGCGCGTGCTGACCGGCTCCCACCCGCCGTCGGTGAGCCGGGAGACCACCAGCTTGGCCTGCTCGGTCGCCCAGCCCTCACCGCGCTTCTTCGGCCGCTGCTGCTCCGGCCGCCGCACCACGCGCAGCCGCTCCTCGCCGAGGGTCAGCTCGCAGCTGACCTCGGTGCGGGTGGCGGCGTCGGCGTGGTCGCTGCGCAACCGCTTCTCCTCGCCGCGGGCGCCGGGGACCCGCCCGTAGAGCGCGAAGACGACCCCGTCCAGCAGCGTGGTCTTACCCGCACCCGTCGGCCCCCACAGCAGGAAGAGCCCGTCCCGGCCCACCTCGTCGAGGTCGACCTCGACGGTGCCGGCGAAGGGCCCGAACGCCGTGAGGGACAGCCGGTGCAGCCTCATCGGGCCGCCTCCTCGCGGTCGGCGGCACCGAGCGCGCGGGCCAGCAGCTCGCGCTCCGCAGCGCTGGCCGGGACGCCGCGCACCGCACTGACGAACTCCCCGGCGATCTCCAGGGCGCTGCGCCCCCGCATCCGTTCGCGGTAGCTGCCACCCCCGGCCGAGGCCTCGGCGCCGGTCCAGTCCAGGTGCACGCAGTACGGGAACCGGTCCTGCAGCCGGCGCATGGGGTCGGCGGGCCGGGCCGGATCGGTGAGCCGGGCGGAGACGAAGTGGCCCTCCGCAGCCGCGTGCGCCGGGTCGGCGAGCAACTCCTCGAGCGTGCCCGTGAGCACGCTGAGCGGCCGCGGGGTGGGCAGCGGCACCGCGTGCACCCCGGCCAGGCCGGCGGCGTCCAGCTCGACCAGCCAGGCCTGCTTCTGCTGCCCGGCCTCCCCGAAGGAGTAGGCCAGCGGCGAGCCGCTGTAGCGCATCCGCGGGCTGAGCGTCTGCGGCCGGTGCAGGTGTCCGAGCGCCACGTAGTCGACCCCGTCGAAGACCGGACCGGGCACCAGGTCGACGCCGCCGACGCAGATGTCCCGCTCGCTGTCGCTGGCCACCCCGCCGCCGACGAAGGCGTGCGCCAGCACCACCGAGCGCACCCCCGGCCGCAGGAAGAGGTCGGCCCGCACCCGGTCCATCGCCTCCCGCAGCACCGCCTCGTGCCCGCGGGCACCGGGGACCCCGAGCTCGTGCCGGGCCACCTCCGGCTCCAGGAACGGGATCCCGTAGACCGCCACCTCGCCGTGCTCGTCGGCCAGGAGGACCGGCTCGTCCGACCGCGCCGTCGCCGCGCGCACGTGCAGGCCGGCGGCGCTCAGCAACCCCGAGAAGGTGCCCAGCCGCCGGGCCGAGTCGTGGTTGCCGGGCGTCAGCACGACCTGCGCGCCGGTGCCCAGGAGCCGGCCGACCACCCGGTCGAGCACCGCCGTGGCGTCGGCCGAGGGCACCGCCCGGTCGTAGACGTCGCCCGCGACGACGACGACGTCGACCTCCTCGCGGGCGACGACGGCGGCCAGCTCGCCCAGCACCTCCTCCTGCTCGGCGAGCAGGTCGGTGCCGTGGAGGGTGCGGCCGATGTGCCAGTCGGAGGTGTGCAGCAGCCGCATGGGCGCAAGGTAAGGAGGGGGTCCGACAGAACCGCCGAGGCGCGCCGTGACGGCCCCGTCACATCGGGTCCGCGGCTCAGAGCACCTCGGTGGAGCGCCAGCCGCCCTGCGGCGGCCAGTCCTCGTCCCCGCGGATGTAGCCGGCGGACTCCCGGGCCCGCCGCTCGGCGTCCTCCTCGACCATCACGTTGAGCAGCTGCTGCACCCGGTCGCTGTCGGGGATCCGGTGGAGCACGGTCGGGCCGCTGTCTCCGGCGGTCTCGATCGTGAGCGAGCCGGAGTTGACGATCCGCTCCCACAGCGTCTGGGTGTAGGAGACGTCGGTGATGCGGGACAGCCCCAGGTCGCGGCCGCGGCGGGCCAGGATCCCCTCGCGGAACAGCAACCGGTGGGTGGTGACCACGTAGTGCGTCGTCCGCCAGCGGAGCAGGGGGACGACCACGAGGACGAGCAGGAGCACGACGGCGACGCAGACGATCGCCAGCCGGAACATCCCCTGCTGCCGCCCCGGGGGCACGAGCGCCGCGCCGAACGACGCGCCGCCGACGACGAGCAGGAAGAAGAGGACCGGCCGGACGAGGGTCAGCCAGTGCGGGTGCAGGTGGCGCACGACCTCTTCGTCGTCGGCGAGCAGCTTGTCCGGGTACGGCACCCCACCAGGATGACGCCGGACCGGCCTCCCGCGGGGCGATCGGCCCCTCGGCGCGTCCGGGCGGGTTCAGGCCGGGCGGACGTGCCGGACGTCGCCGCTCGCGAGCTCGACCTGCCCCTCGGCGGTGTCCAGCACCAGGCGGCCGTCCCAGTCGATCGCCCGGGCGGTGCCGAGGAGCGCCGACCCGTCCGGCATCGTCACCTCGACCGCGCTGCCGACCGTGGAGGACCAGGACAGGTAGTCGCGGGCGAGCCCGGAGACCACCGGGTCGCCCAGTGCCTCCACCCAGCCGCGGTAGCGCCGCTCGACCGCGCGCAGGAAGGCCAGCAGGACGGGCCCGCGGTCGACGGTCCCACCGGTGACGACCGACAGCGACGTCCCGGTGGCCGGCAGCTCGGCGGAGGTGGTCGAGACGTTGAGCCCGACCCCGACGACGACGCCGGAGGACCCCCCGGTCCCGCCGACCGACTCGGCGAGGATGCCGGCGAGCTTGCGCCCGTCCCCGGCCAGCAGGTCGTTGGGCCACTTCACCGACGAGAGCACCCCCGCGACCTCCCGCACGGACTCGGCCAGCGCCACCCCGGTGAGCAGGGGCAGCCAGCCCCGGCGGGCGGCGGGCACGTCGGGGCGCAGGAGGAAGGAGACGGTCAGCCCGGCGCGGGGCGGCGACGTCCACACCCGGTCGAGCCGGCCGCGGCCGGTGACCTGGTGCTCCGCCACCAGGACGGTCCCCTCCGGGGCGCCGTCGGCGGCGGCCGCGGAGAGCGCAGCGTTCGTGCTGCCGATCTCCTCCACGACCTCGACCGAGCGCCACAGCGCGCTGTCGCGCGTGAGGGCGGCCTGCAGGGCGGGCGCGTCGAGGGCGGGCCGGTCGAGGTCGGACCAGCGCGAGGAGGACGTGTCGGGCACGAGGAGACCGTAGCCAGGGACGGCGGGGCGGTGGACGCTCGCACCGGCAGCAGGACACCGGACGGAAGGGGACGAGCCGCTCCCCTACGCTACGGATCTCGTGGCCCGGCATACGAGGTCACGCCCCGAGCACAGCAGCGCCGCCACGGCGGCCGACGAGCGCCAGCGAGGAGAACGAGGACGCGTGAGTGCCGCCGAACTGGAGAGCGCCGGGGAGCACGTCCCCGACGACGTCGACATCCACACGACCGCGGGCAAGCTCGCCGACTTCGAGCGCCGGGTGCAGGAGGCCGTCCACGCGGGCTCCGAGCGCGCGGTGGAGAAGCAGCACGCGGCCGGGAAGATGACCGCCCGCGAGCGGATCGAGGCGCTGCTGGACCCGGGCTCGTTCACCGAGTTCGACGAGTTCGCCCGGCACCGGTCGACGAACTTCGGGATGGCCGAGAAGCGGCCCTTCGGCGACGGCGTGGTGACCGGCTACGGCACCGTCGATGGCCGGCCGGTGGCGATCTTCTCCCAGGACGTCACGGTCTTCGGCGGGAGCCTCGGCGAGGTCTACGGCGAGAAGATCGTGAAGGTGCAGGACTTCGCCATCAAGAACGGCTGTCCCGTGATCGGCATCAACGAGGGCGGCGGCGCGCGCATCCAGGAGGGCGTGGTCTCCCTCGGCCTCTACGGCGAGATCTTCCGGCGGAACGTGCACGCCTCCGGCGTCATCCCGCAGATCTCGCTGGTCATGGGCCCGGCGGCCGGCGGGCACGTCTACTCCCCCGCGCTCACCGACTTCATCGTCATGGTGGACAAGACCAGCCAGATGTTCATCACCGGCCCCGACGTCGTGAAGACCGTGACCGGCGAGGACGTCTCGCTCGAGGAGCTGGGCGGGGCGCGCACGCACAACACCAAGTCCGGCGTCGCCCACTACCTCGCCGAGGACGAGACCGACGCGCTCGACTACGTCAAGGCGCTGCTGTCCTACCTGCCGAGCAACAACCTCGACCCGCTCCCGGCGGTCGAGATGGCGCCCGTCGAGACCGTCCTCCCGGATGCGCTGACCGACGAGGACCGCGAGCTCGACACCTTCATCCCGGACTCGGCCAACACCCCCTACGACATGCACACCGTCATCGAGCACGTGCTCGACGACGGCGAGTTCCTCGAGGTGCAGCCGCTGTTCGCGCCCAACATCCTCATCGGCTTCGGCCGGGTCGAGGGCCGGCCGCTCGGCATCGTGGCCAACCAGCCCACCCAGTTCGCCGGCACGCTGGACATCGACGCCAGCGAGAAGGCCGCGCGCTTCGTGCGCACCTGCGACGCCTTCAACATCCCGGTGCTCACCTTCGTCGACGTGCCGGGCTTCCTGCCGGGGACGTCGCAGGAGTGGGAGGGCATCATCCGGCGCGGGGCGAAGCTGATCTACGCCTACGCCGAGGCGACCGTCCCGAAGGTCACGGTGATCACCCGCAAGGCCTACGGCGGCGCCTACGACGTCATGGGCTCCAAGCACCTGGGCGCCGACGTGAACCTGGCGTGGCCGACCGCGCAGATCGCCGTCGTCGGCGCGCAGGGTGCGGTCGGGATCCTCTACCGCAAGGAGCTCGCCGCGGCCGAGGACCCCGACGCCAAGCGCGCGGAGCTGATCGCCGAGTACGAGGACACCCTCGCCAACCCCTACATCGCCGCAGACCGCGGGTACGTCGACGCGGTGATCCCGCCGTCGCACACCCGCGTCCAGGTGACCAAGGCGCTGCGCGTGCTGGCCAACAAGCGCCAGACGCTCCCGCCCAAGAAGCACGGGAACATCCCGCTGTGAGTGAGGGAACCGCACCCCTGCTGCGGGTGGTGAGGGGTGAGCCGACGGCGGAGGAGTTGGCGGCGCTGACCGTCGTCGTGGCCGCGATGTCGCAGCGGCGCACCCGCCGCCGGCCGACGCCGGTCGGCGCCTGGGCGTCGTACGGCGACGCGCACCGCCGGCCGCAGACCGCCGGGCACGGCGGCTGGCGCGCCGCGGGGAGGTTCGCGTGACCGCGGACCGCCGGCTGGTGCTGGCCTCGGCGTCGCCGGCCCGGCTCTCCCTGCTCCGGCAGGCCGGTCTCTCCCCCGAGGTCGTGGTGAGCGACGTCGACGAGTCGGCCTACTCGGCCCCGCGCGTGGCCGAGCAGGTCGCCCTCCTGGCGGCCGCCAAGGCCGCGGCGGTCGCCAAGCGGGAGATCGACGCCCTCGTCATCGGCGCGGACTCGCTCCTGGAGTTCGGCGGCAAGCCCCAGGGCAAGCCGGCGGACGCCGCCGAGGCCCGCGACCGCTGGCGGCGGATGGCCGGGCGTTCCGGCATCCTGCACACCGGCCAGGCGCTGTTCGACGTGCGGGACGGCGCCGTGGTGAGCCGGGACATCGCGGTCGCCTCGACCGTCGTCTACTTCGCCGACCCCACGCCGGCCGAGGTGGAGGCCTATCTGGCCACCGGCGAGCCGCTGGCCGTGGCGGGGGCCTTCACCCTCGACGGGCTGGGGGCGCCCTTCGTCCGCCGCGTCGAGGGCGACCCCGCGGCCGTGGTCGGGCTGTCCCTGACGGTCCTGCGGACGCAGTTGTCCAAGCGAGGTCTGACCATCACCGATCTCTGGCGTCGCTGAGCATCGCGGCGTCGCTGAACCACCCCGCCCGACGCGGGCACTGACAATCGTTCGACCGGCCCACAGAAGAGGGAGAGCACCGGTGCAGAAGGTCCTCATCGCCAACCGCGGCGAGATCGCGGTCCGCGTGGCCCGCGCGTGCAAGGACGCGGGTCTGACCAGCGTGGCGGTCTACGCCGAGCCCGACCGCGATGCGCTGCACGTGCGCGTCGCCGACGAGGCCTTCGCGCTCGGCGGCACCACGCCCGGTGACTCCTACCTGGTCATCGACAAGATCCTCGACGCCGCCAAGCAGTCCGGCGCCGACGCGATCCACCCCGGCTACGGCTTCCTGTCGGAGAACGCCGACTTCGCCCAGGCCGTCATCGACGCCGGGCTCACCTGGATCGGCCCCTCCCCCGAGGCGATCATCGCCCTCGGCGACAAGGTGCAGGCCCGGCACATCGCCACCAAGGCCGGCGCTCCCCTCGTCCCCGGCACCAAGGACCCGGTCGGCGGCGCCGACGAGGTCGTGGCGTTCGCCGAGGAGCACGGCCTCCCGGTCGCCATCAAGGCGGCGTTCGGCGGTGGCGGCCGCGGCCTCAAGGTCGCCCGCACCATGGAGGAGATCCCCGAGCTCTTCGACTCAGCCGTGCGGGAGGCCGTCTCGGCCTTCGGCCGCGGCGAGTGCTTCGTCGAGCGGTTCCTCGACAAGCCCCGCCACGTCGAGGCCCAGGTGCTCGCCGACCAGCACGGCACCGTCATCGTCGTCGGCACCCGTGACTGCTCCCTGCAGCGCCGCAACCAGAAGCTGGTCGAGGAGGCCCCGGCGCCGTTCCTCACCGACGAGCAGCGCGCGCGGATCCACTCCTCGGCGAAGGCGATCTGCGCCGAGGCCGGCTACCACGGGGCCGGCACGGTCGAGTACCTCGTCGGCGCGGACGGCTCCATCTCCTTCCTCGAGGTCAACACCCGCCTGCAGGTGGAGCACCCGGTGTCGGAGGAGACCAGCGGCATCGACCTGGTCCGGCAGCAGTTCCGCATCGCCGACGGCCTCCCCCTGGAGATCACCGAGGACCCGGCGCCCCGCGGCCACAGCATCGAGTTCCGCATCAACGCCGAGGACGCCGGCCGCAACTTCATGCCGGCTCCCGGCCCGGTGGACCGCCTGGAGATCCCGCAGGGGCCCGGCGTCCGCTGGGACTCCGGAGTCGAGACCGGTGGGGAGGTCGCCGGCGCGTTCGACTCGATGCTCGCCAAGCTCATCGTCACCGGCGCCACCCGCGAGGAGGCGCTGCAGCGCGCCCGCCGGGCGCTGGACGAGCTGGTCGTCGAGGGCATGCCCACGGTCATCCCGTTCCACCGGGCCGTCGTCCGCGACGAGGCGTTCACCAGCGAGCCGTTCACCGTGCACACCCGCTGGATCGAGACCGAGTGGGACAACCAGGTCCCGCCCTACGACGCCGCGCCCGCCGGTCAGGACGAGGAGACTCCCCGGCAGACCGTCGTCGTCGAGGTCGGTGGCCGCCGGCTCGAGGTGTCGCTGCCCGCCGGGCTCGCCGCCGGCGGCGGGGGCGCGGCCCCCGGCGCGACCGCCAAGCCCCGCAAGCGCGGCGGCGGGGGTGGCGGCTCCGCGGCCTCCGGGAACTCCCTCACCTCGCCGATGCAGGGCACGATCGTCAAGGTGGCCGTCGAGGACGGCGCCACCGTCGAGGCCGGCGACCTCGTCGTCGTCCTCGAGGCGATGAAGATGGAGCAGCCGATCACCGCGCACAAGGCCGGCACGATCTCCGGTCTGGCCGCCGAGGTCGGCGCCTCGGTCACCAGCGGTGCGGTCATCTGCACGATCGCCGACGCGGACTAGCGCACCCGGCACGACGGGAGCCCGTGACCGCACGCGGTCACGGGCTTCCGTGCAGGACCGGCACGGTCAGACGGTCACGTCCCGGCAGCCGAACGATGTGTTGGCCGAGGAGACCTCCTGGTCGATGGCGTACACGCAGACCCGGTGCGCCCCCGGCGCCACCTGGCCGGACCAGCCGAACCCGTGCACCGGGCCGGCGTGCGGGAAGGCGCCCCCCACGTCCGGCCGGTCGCCGTCGGCCCGCAGCGCCACCCCGGCGCCGTCGACGTACACGTGCACTGCGACCGGGGCGGTCGGGGAGTCAGGATCGAACGTCCAGCCCGACAGCGACAGCGTCGTCCCCGACGCCGACAGGGTGTCCCAGCTGCCCACCGGCCGGGCCAGCCCCACCGCCACGTCCCGGCAGCCGAAGGGCGTGTTCGCGGAGGACACCTCGCGGTCGATGGCGTACACGCACACCCGGTGCATCCCCGGCGCCAGGTCGGCCGACCAACCGAAACCGTGCGCCGATCCGGCGTGCGGGAACGCCGCCCCGACGTCCGGCCGATCCCGGTCGGCCACGAGCCCGACGCCCTTGCCGTCGACGTAGACGTGCACGTCCACCGCGCCCGTCGGGGAGTCCGGGTCGTAGGTCCAACCCGACAGCGACACCGTCGTCCCCGTGGCCGACAGCGAGTCCCAGGTGCCGGTCGGCCGGGTGAAGGCCACGGCCACGTCACGGCAGCCGAGGGAGGTGTTCGTCGACGGGACCTCGCGGTCGATGGCGTAGGCGCAGACACGGTGCATTCCGGGCGCCAGGTCGGCCGACCAACCGAAACCGTGCGCGGACCCGGCGTGCGGGAAAGCCGCCCCCACGTCCGGCCGGTCCCCGTCGGCCTGCAGCGCCACCCCGGCACCGTCGACGTACAGGTGCACCGCCGACGCCGGATCGGGGGTGTTGGGGTCCAAGGCCCAGCCCCGCACCGTCAGCGTGGTCCCCGACGCCGAGACGGCGTCCAACGAGCCGATCGGCCGGGTGGGCGCCGTGGGCACCGTGGGATCCCCCGCCGTCGCCACCCGGACGGTCGCCTCGGTGGCCGAGGCGGCGACGACCGTCACGGTCAGGTCGGTACCCGAGATCGGCACCGCCCGGGCGAACGGCAGGGCGACCTGCAGATCGCTCCTCCAACCGGACAGGCTCGACGGCGTGGCGTCGAGCAGGAACGACGTGGCACCGTGCGCCGCCCTGTCCGCGTCCGTACCGGCACGGCGGAGGAGGACACCGCTCTCCAGGCGGAGGCGGTTCGCCTCCGTCCCCAGCCACGCGTCCTGGAGGTCGGGGGTGCGGTACTCGAGCCAGTAGGCCCGGCCGTGGGAATCCGTCAGCCGCAGGGCACGGGTCCCGGTGCGTCCTGAGGTGGGCGACAGGGTGACCAGGGTCCCGGACGACGTGACCGAGACGGACTTCGTGTGCTCGGGCGGCAGCACCCCGAGCCGGGCAGCATGCGGGGCGCTGAGCGAGCCCACCTGCTCCCAGGAGACGCCCATGACGTCGTACCAGTCGTTGTAGTCGGTGACCGCGCAGGTGCCGCCCTCGACGGTCCCGTCGCACTGGTGGCTCGACGAGTGCCAGAGGCTGAAGTTGTGCCCGAACTCGTGGGCGACGAGGGACGTGGCGGTGCCCCGGGCGTAGAGCCTGCCCCCGGCTCCGGGCCCGGTTCCCACCTCGGCGAGCCCGTGGGGGCACCGGGAGGCGTCGGTGGATCCGTTGCTCACGTAGAGCATGAGGTGCTTGCCGGGGGCGGCCGTGAAGTTGACCGAAGGGAGCTTCGCCACCTCGTTCCAGAGCCCCACGTAGTCCGTGCACTTCGCGGTCGTGGTGATCCAGTCGTGGGAGGCGGAGACACCCAGGCCGATGGCCCCCTGGCTCTCCTTCGACCAGAACTGCGCCACCGGCCCGTTGACCGCATCGACGACCTGCTGCAACGTCGTGCTGTCGGTGGTCCCGCCGCCGGCGACCACCATGACCACGGTGACCTGGTTCGTCACCGTCGTCGCGGCCTCTGCCGTCGCCGGCTCCTCCGCGGGCGCCGGCTCCACGATCTCGGCGGCGAGGACCTCCCGGGCGGGCTCGATGACGCCCTCGGCCGCCGCGACGTCGGTCACCTCCCCGCCGACCGTCACCTCGACGGTGGTGCCGACCGCGATGTCCTGGACGTCGTCGGTCGGGATCCTGACCGCATCGCCGGTCTCCGGCTCGATCCAGGTGAGCGGCTGGGAGAAGAGGTCTTCTCCGGCGGAGTGGTGGTCCTCGGGCTCGGCCCAGGCCTGCACCAGCTCGCCGGTGACCGTCTCGGCGGCTGCGACGGGCTCGTCCTGCGCCCGCGTCGCCGGGGTGGAGAGCACGGTGAGTGACACGGCACCGGCGGCGACCAGGACGGACGCCCGCAGAAGTCGGGAACGGGGGGTGACGCGCACGCGGAGCTCCTGGGCCGAGGGGACTACCCCCTGTGCATCGGCGGGCGCCCGGCGGAACTGAACCGGTCGGACGGGACCGTCACCCGCGCAGGCGATGCCGACGCACCACCTGCACCAGCAGCAGGACCGAGCCCGCGAGCACCGCCCCGGCGGCCGGCAGCGCGAAGCCGGTGGAGGAGGTGGAACTGTCGGCGACCGGCTCCAGGGGGATGCCGGACCGCGGCGCCGCGACGTGGACCGGAGGGGCCAGCGGCAGCGGCGGCTGCGGCGTCGCCTCGGGGGCGCGCTGCCCGGCGGGCTCCTCGGCGGGACCCGGGGCCACAGGCGTGGCCGCCGCACCGCCCCGCGGGGTGGCGTCCTGCCCGGCCGGGGCCTGTGCCGCGGCCACTGCGGGCCGCGCCGCCGGGACCACGTCCACCACGGCCCGGCCGCCGTCGACGCCGCGCAGCGTGAGGGTGAAGTCCCCTCCGGAGAGCGGGATCGCGACCCCCAACGGCAGCGCGAACTGCAGATCGGCGTCCCAGCGGGCGGCCGGGCCGGGCGTCCCGTCCAGCAGCAGCGAGGTGTCGGGGAACGGACCCGTCCGGCGGAGCAGCACCCCTGCGTCGAGGCGGTAGACGTTGTCGCGGGTGCCGAGCCAGGCGTCGGGCCCGGTCGCGGCCCGGAACTCCAGCCAGTAGGCGTCGCCCTCGGCGTCCACCAGCCGGAGCGCCCGCAGGCCGGCGCCGCCACCCAGCGGCGCCAGGGTGACGCTCGTGGCCCCCTCCCCGACCGCCACGGTCCGCTGCGCGTCGCCGGGGAGAACACCCAGCGCCGCGGCCTGGACGGCGTTGAGCGAACCCAGCTGCGCCCAGGAGGCGCCCATCACGTCGTAGTAGTCGCGGTAGGCGGCGGTGCGGCAGGAGCCGCCCTCCACCGCGCCGTCGCACTGCTGCCCCGAGGAGTGCCCGAGGCCGAAGTTGTGCCCCAGCTCGTGCGCGATGACCGAGGCACCGCCGTCGCGGACGTAGAGGCGCCCGCCGGACGCCGGCGAGGTGCCGACCTGGGCCAGCGCGTACGAGCAGGCCGGCTGGTCGGCGGCCTGGCCGCTCAGCCGGAGCATCAGGTGCTTGCCGGGGCCGGCGCTGAACCCGACCTCCGCGGCGACCTCGTCCCAGAGCCCTTGGGGGTCCGTGCAACCGGCCGTCGTCCGCACCCAGGCGTGCCGGGCGGTCACGCCGAGGGTGACGGCGCCGCCGGTCTGCTCGGCCCAGAACCGGGAGACCGGGCCGTCGACGGTCGTCACGACGTCGCCGAGCCGCGTGCCGTCCGGCTCCGTCCCCGCCGGCGCCACCAGCACCACGGTGACCTGGTTGGTCAGGCCGCCGCGCGGAGCGGGCGGCGGCTCGGGCGTCGCGACCGGCGCCGGGGAGAGGACGTCGCTTGCCAGCACGGTGCGGGCGGGGTCGTGCCCGTCGGCGCTCGCCTCGTCCTCGACGGTCCTCCCGACCGTCAGCTCCACCGTGGAACCCGCCGGGACGTCGGCGACCTGCTCGGCCGGCACGCGCACCGCGCCGTCGGCGGTGGTCACCCAGCTCAGCCGGGCCGCGTCGTCCTCACCGTCGGCGTGGTGGCCCCCGGAGCCCTCGGCCCAGACGTGCACGAGCTCGCCGCGGACCGTGGTGGTGCCGCCGTCCGCGAGGGCCGCGCCCGGCACCACGACGACGCCCAGTGCGGCGGCGAGCACCGCGCCGGCCAGCCCGAGCGCGCGGGACGGACGACGGAGGCCGCGGGGACGACGGAGGTCGTGGTCAGGAGACATCTACTCCTGACTCGGCGGCCCGGGGCCGCGTCGGCACCGGATCGGGGATGTTGAGCCGAACTCCCGTCACACCCGGCGCAGCCGCCCCGGCCGCCCCCAAGGCTCCGCTACGCCAGGTCGTCGGCCCCCATCAGGCGACGCCCCGCCTCGGTGATCGAACCCGACAGCGACGGGTAGATGGCGAACGTCTGCGCGAGGTCGTCGACCGTCAGCCCCTTGGTCACGGCGAGCGCGATGGGGAGGATCAGCTCCGACGCGCCCGGGGCCACGACGACGCCCCCCATGATCACGCCGGTCGAGCGGCGGGCGAAGAGCTTCACGAAGCCGTCGTGCAGGTCCCCCATCTTCGCCCGCGCGTTCGTGGCCAGGGGCAGGCGCACGGCCTCGACGTCGGCGTTCTCGGCGAGCGACTTCTCCTGCACGCCGACGGTGGCGATCTCGGGGTGGGTGAAGACGTTCGCGGCGACCGTCTTGAGCTTGATCGGCGCGACCGCCTCGCCCAGCGCGTGCCACATGGCGATCCGCCCCTGCATGGCGGCCACGGAGGCCAGCTGGAAGACGCCGGTGACGTCACCGGCGGCGTAGATGCCGGGTACGGAGGTCCGGGAGACCCGGTCGACGACGACGTGCCCGGACTCGGTGACCTGCACCCCGTGCTCCTCCAGGTTGAGCCCGGCGGTGTTGGGCACGGTGCCGACGGTCATCAAGGCGTGGGAACCCTCGACGCAGCGCCCGTCGGTGAGTGCGACGAAGATCCCCTTCTCGGTGCGCGTGACGCCGGCGGCCCGGCCGCGCTCCAGGCGGCCACCGCGGGACTGGAAGACCTGCTCGAGCACCTCGGCGGCGTCGGAGTCCTCGCCCGGGAGCACGCGGTCGCGGGAGGAAACGAGGGTGACCGGCACGCCGGCCTCCAGGTAACCGGAGGCGAACTCCGCGCCCGTGACGCCGGAGCCGACGACCACCAGGTGCTCCGGCGCCTCCTGCAGGTCGTAGACGTCGCGCCAGTCGAGGATCCGCTCGCCGTCGGGTTCCGCCCCGGGTAGGACACGCGGGTCGGCGCCGGTGGCGATGAGGACGACGTCGCCCTCGACCTCCTCGGTGACGTTGCCGTCGTCGTCGAGGATC
This sequence comes from Blastococcus sp. SYSU DS0669, assembly GCF_054050895.1. Lineage (NCBI taxonomy): Bacteria > Bacillati > Actinomycetota > Actinomycetes > Geodermatophilales > Geodermatophilaceae > Blastococcus > Blastococcus sp. SYSU DS0669. Next base: position 113,589 of record NZ_JBJHAE010000010.1, read on the forward strand.
TCCACCTCGTGCGCGGCCAGGCCGGGCTCGTCGTCGGCCAGCCGCCCCCGTCCGGGGACGATCCGCACGCCCTCGGCGTCCAGCCGGGCGTGGATGTCGGCCGACTGCGCCATCGACAGGTTCTTCACCCGCTGGTTGGCGGCAGGGAGGTCCAGGCTCACGGTCGCGAGCTCCGCGCCGTGCACGCCGAGGACGGCGGAGTCGCGCACCGACGTCATCGCGCCGGCCGCCGCGATCAGGGCCTTGGAGGGCACGCAGTCGGTGAGCACGCTGGCGCCGCCGATGCCGTCGCGCTCGATGACGGTGACCTGCGCACCGAGCTGCGCGGCGACGAGCGCGGCCTCGTAGCCGGCCGGGCCACCACCGATGATGACGATGCGGGTCATGGGTCCATCTTCCGTTGCCGAGCGGTGGGTCGTCGCCATTGTCCCCGGTGCGGGCCCGGTCGGCGTCACCCGCCCACCGGCGCCCGCCGGGTCGCCTGGCTAGTCTCGCCGGGATGGGCCTCTACGCCGCCTACGGATCCAACATGGACCCGGCTCAGATGCTGCGCCGGTGTCCGTCGTCCCCGCACGCCGGCACCGGCTGGATCCGCGGCTGGCGGCTGACGTTCGGCGGCGAGGACCTCGGCTGGGAGGGCGCGCTGGCGACCCTCGTCCCGGAGGACGACGACTCGCCGGGCGTGTTCGTCGCGCTGTACGACCTCACCGAGGCCGACGAGCGGGCCCTGGACGCCTGGGAGGGTGCCGACTCCGGCCTCTACCGCCGGGTGCACCTCCGGGTGCACACGCTGGGCGGAGACGTGGTCGCCTACGTCTACGTGCTCGACGCGTTCGAGGGTGGGCTGCCCTCGGCCCGGCACCTGGGCGCGATGGCCGACGCCGCAGAGGCCGCCGGCGCGCCTGACGACTACGTGCGCGAGCTCCGCTCCCGGGACTGCCGCAGCGCCTTCTGACCCCACCTCCCCCGGTGATCATGGCGCCGTGACTCTCCCGGGCCCGTCCGGAGCGGTCACCGCACCATGATCGCGGCGGGACGGGCGGTGAGCTGACGGCGCACCTGCTCCACCATCGCCTCCGCGCGGCGGTAGACGTCGACCGCGGTGAAGTGCAGGAGCCGCCAGTCCCGCTCGCTCAGCCAGTTGTGGCGGTCGCGATCGGCGGCGAGCTGCTGCCGGGTCATGTGCGCCTCCAGCCCGTCGAACTCCGCTCCGACGCGGTGGTCCTCCCACCCGACGTCGAGACGGTGCCGTCGGCCGCCGTCCTGGACCTCGAGCTGGACGGCCGGCGGCGGCAGACGGGCCGCCAGGAACCGCCAGCGCATCCGGGACTCCATCGGTGACTCGGACCGACCGTCAGCGGCCGGGATCAGCTCGTCCAGCCGTGCCACCCCGCGGAGCCCGCGCTGGCGCACCCGCTCGTGGGCGAGCTGCTCGCGCGTGCAGGCGCCTGCGCGCAGGGCCCGGTCGAGGGTCGCGAGCGCATCGATCGGCGCGCCGAGCCGGGCGACGTCGCATGCCGTGCGCGCACCCGGCGTGCACCAGACTCCGTCCAGGAAGACCGCATCGGCGGTGTCGAGCGCCGACGGGTGCACCTGGAGCTGCCGCAGCAGCCGGTTGTCCATCTCAGCCGGCCCCAGGAAGTGCAGACGGTCGGTGGCGGCCGCGGTGTCCGACCGCAGGTCGAACCCCCACAGGAGGGCCGCTGTGCTGTGGCAGGCGACCAGGTCGCCGCCGAGCCAGAGCGCGGCGGCCCGGACCAGCACCGGGATCTCCTCGGGCAGCTCGCCGTCGACGTAGATCCCCCGCCAGGGCGTGCGCCGCCAGCGGCCGCTGCGCAGCACCGCCCGGATCCGCGCCGGCGAGTGCCACTCGAGCGCCTGCTCCCGCGTGAACACACCGCCCTGGCGGGCCACCAGGCGCACGAAGCTCTGCGACATGCCGCCGACGTTGGCCCGTCATCTCGAGGCTCGGAGGCATCACCCGGAACCTGTGGACAGGGCCGACGATGGGGATCGACGCAGCCTCCGCCGCCGATCATGGCGCCGCGACCACTGCTGCGCCGCATCGAGTGGTCGCCGCGCCATGATCGCGGGGGGAGACGCGGGTCAGCCGGCGCGGAAGGTGTCCAGGACCTGCCGGGCGGCCAGGGCCGGGGTGAGCTCGCCGGCGAGCACCGCCTTCTCGAGGTCGGGCACGGCGGCACGGACGCCGGGGTGGGCGCGCAGCGCGTGCTCCAGCCCGTCGCGCACCAGCTGCCAGGTCCAGCGCACCTGTTGCGCGCGGCGGCGCTCGTCGAACTCCCCCGAGACCTTGGCCCGCTCCTGGTGCTCGAGGAGCTTGGCCCAGACCTCGTCCAGTCCCTCGCCGGTGAGCCCGGCGCAGGTGAGCACCGGGACGTCCCAGCCATTGCCGCGCCCGCGCAGCAACCGGATCGCCTGGGCGAGCTCCCGGGCGGCCTTCCGGGCGTCCGCGGCGGCCGGCCCGTCGGCCTTGTTGACGGCGATGACGTCGGCGATCTCGAGGATGCCGCGCTTGATGCCCTGCAACTGGTCGCCGGTGCGCGCGATCGTCAGGAAGAGGAACGAGTCGACCATCTCGGCGACGGTGATCTCCGACTGCCCGACGCCGACGGTCTCGACCAGGACGACGTCGTAGCCGGCCGCCTCGACCACGACCATCGACTCGCGGGTGGCCTGCGCGACCCCGCCCAGGGTGCCCGACGTCGGCGAGGGCCGGATGAAGGCGTTCGGGTCGACCGCCAGCCGCGCCATCCGCGTCTTGTCGCCGAGGATCGAACCGCCCGACCGCGCCGACGACGGGTCGACGGCGAGCACCGCGACCTTCGACCCGGCCCCCGTCAGGTCCACCCCGAGCTGGTCGATGAACGTCGACTTCCCCACGCCGGGGACGCCGCTGATGCCCACGCGGCGCGCTCCCCCGGCGTGCGGCAGCAGCTCGACCAGCAGCTCCTGCGCCTTCTCGCGGTGGTCGGCCCGCCGCGACTCCACCAGGGTGATGGCCCGCGCCACCACCCGGCGGTCCCCGGCCAGCACCCCCTCGACGAGGACCGGGACGTCGACCTCTCGAGCCATCAGTGACCGAGACGGGAGGACAGCGTCCGCAGCAGCTCCTGCGCCGCCTCGGCGATGACCGTGCCGGGCGGGAAGACCGCGGCGGCGCCCATCTCCTTCAGCGTCGGCACGTCGTCGGGCGGGATGACACCGCCGACGACGATCAGCACGTCGTCGGCACCGAGCTCGGCCAGCGCGTCGCGGAGCGCCGGCACCAGCGTGAGGTGGCCGGCCGCGAGCGAGGAGACGCCGACGACGTGGACGTCGGCCTCCACCGCCTGGCGGGCGACCTCGTCCGGGGTCTGGAACAGCGGGCCGACGTCGACGTCGAAACCGAGGTCGGCGAACGCGGTCGCGATGACCTTCTGGCCGCGGTCGTGCCCGTCCTGGCCCATCTTGGCCACCAGGATGCGCGGCCTGCGACCCTCGGCCTCGGCGAACTCCTCGGCCAGCCGCCGCGTCTCCTCCATGGGCCCGGATGCTCCTGCCTCGTCGCGGTAGACCCCGGAGATGGTGCGCACCTGACCGGCGTGCCGGCCGTAGACGACCTCGAGGGCGTCGGAGATCTCCCCGACGGTCGCCTTGGCCCGCGCGGCGTCGACGGCGAGCTTCAGCAGGTTGCTGTCGAGGTCGTTGCCACGCGTGCCGTCGGCGGCGGCGCGGGCGGCGTCGGTGAGCCGGCCCAGCGCCTCGGTGACGGCGCGGCCGTCGCGGTCGGCGCGCAGCTGCTCGAGCTTGGCCTTCTGCTGGGCGAGCACGTCGGCGTTGTCGACCTTGAGCACCTCGATCGCCTCGTCGGCGTCGACCCGGTACTTGTTCACGCCGACCACCGGCTGGCGGCCGGAGTCGATGCGGGCCTGGGTGCGGGCCGCCGCCTCCTCGATGCGCAGCTTGGGGATGCCGTCGTCGATCGCCTGGGCCATCCCGCCGTGCTCGGCGACCTCCTGGATGTGCGCCCAGGCGCGGCGGGCCAGGTCGTAGGTCAGCTTCTCCACGTACGCGGAGCCACCCCACGGATCGACGACGCGGGTGGTGCCCGACTCCTGCTGCAGCATCAGCTGGGTGTTGCGGGCGATGCGGGCGGAGAAGTCCGTGGGCAGCGCGAGCGCCTCGTCCAGGGCGTTGGTGTGCAGCGACTGGGTGTGCCCCTGGGTGGCTGCCATCGCCTCCAGGCACGTGCGGACGACGTTGTTGTAGACGTCCTGCGCGGTCAGCGACCAGCCCGAGGTCTGCGAGTGGGTGCGCAACGACAGCGACTTGGGGTTCTGCGCGCCGGCCTCCTTCACCAGCTTCGCCCACAGCAGCCGCCCGGCCCGGAGCTTCGCGACCTCCATGAAGAAGTTCATGCCGATGGCCCAGAAGAAGGACAGCCGCGGCGCGAAGGCGTCGACGTCCATGCCCGCGGCCTGGCCGGCCTTCAGGTACTCGACGCCGTCGGCGAGCGTGTAGGCCAGCTCCAGGTCGGCCGTCGCCCCGGCCTCCTGGATGTGGTAGCCCGAGATCGAGATCGAGTTGAACTTCGGCATCCGCTGCGAGGTGAACGCGAAGATGTCGCTGATGATCTGCATCGAGGGCTTGGGCGGGTAGATGTAGGTGTTGCGCACCATGAACTCTTTGAGGATGTCGTTCTGGATGGTGCCGGTCAGCTGACCCGGCTCCACCCCCTGCTCCTCGGCCGCCACGATGTAGAGCGCGAGCACCGGCAGCACGGCGCCGTTCATCGTCATCGACACGCTCATCTTGTCCAGCGGGATGCCGTCGAACAGCTGCCGCATGTCCAGGATCGAGTCGATGGCCACCCCGGCCATGCCGACGTCGCCGGGGACCCGGGGGTGGTCGGAGTCGTAGCCGCGGTGGGTGGGCAGGTCGAAGGCGATCGACAGCCCCTTCTGCCCGGCGGCGAGGTTACGCCGGTAGAAGGCGTTGGACTCCGCCGCGGTGGAGAAGCCCGCGTACTGGCGGACGGTCCACGGCTGGGTGGTGTACATCGTCGGGTAGGGGCCGCGCAGGAACGGCGGCAGGCCGGGCAGGGTCTCGAGGAAGTCCAGGCCCTGCAGGTCGGCCGGGGTGTACAGCGGCGGGACGGAGATCCCCTCGGGGGTCTCCCAGGCCGCCTCCTCGACGCTGCGGCCGGTCGCCTCCTCGAACGCCTTGGCCCAGTCGCCGGCCGAGGCACCCGCGGAGGGTGCGCCCAGCTCCACGGAACCGAAGTCGGGGATGCCGCTCATGCCCGCTCTCCTTCCAGACCCAGCTCGGAGTGCACCGTGCGCAGCGCCGCGAGGGCGTCGCACCCGGCGTGCACGTACCCGTCGACGCCGTCGACGGCGAGGTCGGGCTTGCCCGCCAGCCACACCTGGGTGGCGCCGGCCGCCTTCAGCTCCGCCGCCAGCCCGGCCGCGTGCTCGGCGTAGTCCTTGTCGGTGCCGCAGATGCAGGCCACGGTCGTGCCCGCGCCGGCCAGCGCGGTGGCGCCGTCGCCGGCCGGGGTCGCCAGCCCGCCGGCCTGGAACAGGTTGGCCGCGAAGCTCGCCCGGGCGGTGTGCCGGGCGATGGGGCCCAGGGTCGCCAGGTAGACGGACGGCCGCTCCCCCGCAGCGTCGGCCGCGTCGCGCAGCGCCTCGAACTCCTGCGCCGCGCGCACCCGCGGCAGCCCGCCGGTCGCCGGCAGCACCTCGGCGGCCGGTCGGCGCTCGGGCAGCTTCTCGGTGAGGTTGGGGAACTCGCTGACGCCGGTGATCGCGTCCGCTCGGGTGGCCAGCCGCTTTGCCCTCGCGTCCCAGGCCTGCGCGATCCGGTCGCGGACCAGCCCCAAGGCCAGCGCCGCCGACAGCCCGCCGGCCCGCTCGATCTCGGTGAACCACGCCCAGGCGGCGCGGGCCAGCTCGTCGGTCAGGGACTCCACGTACCAGGAGCCACCGGCGGGGTCGAGCACCCGGCCCAGGTGGCCCTCCTCGACGAGGAGGTTCTGGGTGTTGCGCGCGATCCGGCGGGAGAAGGAGTCCGGCAGGCCCAGCGCGGCGTCGAACGGCTGCACGGTGACCGCGTCCGCGCCCCCGACACCCGCGGCGAAGCAGGCCACGGTCGTGCGCAGCATGTTGACCCACGGGTCGCGCTTCGTCGTCATCACCGAGGAGGTGACGGCGTGCTGCCGCTGGGCGCGGGCCTCGGGCGAGGCGCCGCTCACCTCGCCGACGCGGTCCCACAGCCGGCGGGCGGCGCGCAGCGCGGCGATGGTCGTGAACTGGTCGGCCGACGCGGCGTAGCGGAACTCCAGCTGGGCGGCGGCCTCGTCGACGGTCAGCCCGCCGTCCGTGAGGGCGCGCAGGTAGGCGAGCCCCGCGGCGAGCGAGCAGCCGAGCTCCTCCACCACCGAGGCACCGGCGTCGTGGAAGACCGTGCCGTCGACGACGACGGCGCGCAGGGCGGAGCCGGGCCGACCAGCACCGTGGGCGGCGGCGCGGCGGGCGACGTCGGCGAGGCCGGTCAGGTCCTGCCGCTCCCCGGAGGCTGCCTCGACGCCCAGCGGGTCCAGGCCGAGCGAGCCGCCGGACGCGAGGTCGGAGCGCCCCTCGACCAGGTCGAGGAAGGCCGCGGCGGCCGGGAACCCACCCTGCACGGTCACCGGCGCGAGGTCGAGGTAGACGTCGGCGAGCACCTCACCCAGCGCGTCGACCGGGATCGCGCCCTCGCCGAGCACCAGCCACAGCGAGGTGACGCCGTTCTCCAGGTCGGCGGCGATCGCCTCCTTCGTCACCGCGACGTCGGGGTGCGCGTGCCGCTGGCGGATGTCCCACCCGCCGGACGCGCCGCCCTCGGCGCCGCCGGACGCCGTGACCTCGGCCGAGCCGGCCGGCCCGCCGGCGGGGCGGGCACCGCGCACGAACGGCGGCAGGCCCGGGACGCCGATCCCCGCGGGGAGGTCACCGGCGTCCTCGGCGGTGTAGAGGGGGGCCACCGAGACACCCGGGGCCACCGGCCGGCGCAGCGCGTCCTCGACCGGGTCGGGGAGCTCCTCGCGACCGGCCTTGCGCAGCACGCCGGCCACGAGCTCGCGCCACTGGTCGCGGGTCACCGCGTCGAACTCGCCCGCGAGCGCGAGGTCCTCCGGGACCGCGTGCTCGGCCGGCACCTCGGCGTCAGCCGCCGCCGGCCCCTGGCCGGTCGTCTCGTCGGTCGTGCTCATCCTGGGGTTCCCGCCTCTCGTCGACGGCTCGTCGGGCAGAAGTGTCTCCGGGAGCGGGTCTGCGCGTGCGAGGGGGTGCCCCGGAGCTGCCCGGGGACGGTTCGGCGTCGGCCTCCAGCGCGAGCAGCGCGGTGCGGGCGAGCAGCCGCACCCCGACGCCGATGGCCCGCTCGTCGACGTCGAAGGTGCCCCGGTGCAGGTCCAGGGGGGCGCCGCCGCCATGGGTCCCCAGCCGGGCCAGCGCGATCGGCATGACGTCGGCGAACCAGCCGAAGTCCTCCCCGCCCATGCTCTGCGGCGAGAGCAGGAGGTTCTCCGCGCCGACGGTGCCCAGCGCGGCCGAGCGCAGCAGCGCCACGGCACGCGGGTCGTTGACCACCGGCGGCACCCCGCGGACGTAGTCGACGTCGACCTCGGCGCCGGTGGTGGCGGCGACCCGCGCCACGAGGGAGCGCATCAGCTCCTCGGCGTCCTTCCACGCCTCCCGGTCCAGCACCCGGACGGTGCCCCGCAGCGTCCCCCGCTGCGGGATGGCGTTGGCCGCGACACCGGCGTTGACCGCGCCCCAGACGAGCGACATCCCCGTCCGCGGGTCGACCTGGCGGGAGAGCAGCCCGGGCACGTCGGTGATGATCCGCCCGAGCGCATCGACGAGGTCGACGGTCATCTGCGGCCGGGCGGTGTGCCCGCCGGGCCCGGTGAGCGTGACGTCCATCCGGTCGCAGGCCGCGGTGATGGGGCCGGTGCGCAGCCCGATCCTCCCGGCGGGGATGGACGGGTCGCAGTGCAGCGCGAAGGCGCGGGATGCGCCGTCGAGGACGCCGGAGGCCACCACCTCGGTGGCCCCGCCCGGCACCGTCTCCTCGGCCGGCTGGAAGACGCAGCGGACCGTGCCGGGCAGCCCGTCGAGCGAGGCGAGCGCGACGGCGACGCCGAGGACCACCGTCGTGTGCACGTCGTGGCCGCAGGCGTGGGCCAGACCCTCGCGGGTGGAGGCGTACGGCACGTCCTTGAGGTCCTTCAGGGGGAGCGCGTCGATGTCGGCCCGCAGGACGACGATCGGTCCCCCGCCCGCGCCGACGTCGACGCTGAGGCCGGTGCCGGTCGGCAGCCGGCGCGGGACCAGCCCGTGGTGGCGCAGCCGCTCCTCGAGGAAGGAGGTCGTCTCGAACTCCGCGTAACCGAGTTCGGGGTGGGCGTGCAGGTGCCGCCGGGTGGCCGACAGCGCGGGCCCGTTCGCGGCGACCCACTCGTCGACCGCGGCGCCCAGCTTCTCGACGACCGGGGTCATGCGGCGTGCCCGCCCTCGCACGAGGCCGGACCCGGCACCGGGCCGTCGGGCTGCCCGGCGGGGCCCGAGGAGGGCAGCCCGTCCCGGAGCTCGGCCAGCAGGCCGTCCACGACCGGCGCCAGGTCGCCGTCGTTCGCCAGCGCCACCGCCCGCTGCCGCTGGTAGGAGGCGCCGACCTCCAGCACGCGGAGCACGTCGGCGAGCTCGGCCTCGCAGTCCAGCCGCTTGGCCGTGGGCATCAGCTCCTCGACCAGCTCGGTGATCGCCTCGCGCACCGGCCGGACGGCGTACTGCTCGTCGACGATGATCTCGGCGTCCAGGCCGTAGCGGGACGCCCGCCACTTGTTCTCCCGCACGACCCACTCCTCGGGACGGGGCAGGGTGTAGCCGCGGTCGAGCTGGGTGTCGAACTGCTCGACCAGGCACTGGGTGAGGGCGGCGACCGCCCCGATCTCGTCGAGGGTGGGCAGGCCGTCGCAGATGCGCAGCTCCACGGTGCCGAAGTCGGGGTGGGGCCGGATGTCCCACCACACCTCGCGGACGCTCTCGATGCTCTTCGTGGAGATCAGCGTCTCCATGTACTCCTCGAACTCGCCCCAGCCGTCGAGCTGGAAGGGCAGCCCCGCGGTCGGCATGCCCTCGAAGATCTTCGTGCGGGCCGAGGCCAGGCCGGTGTCGCAGCCGACCCAGAACGGCGAGGACGACGACAGCGCCAGGAAGTGCGGCACGTACTGGCACAGCGCGTTGACGATCGGGATGACCTTCTCCGGCGCCCGGACCCCGACGTGCACGTGGACGCCGAAGATCTGCAGCCGGCGGGCCAGCCACTGCATGCGCTCGACGAGCTGCCCGTAGCGCTCCTTCGGCGAGATCTCCTGGGTCTGCCAGTCGGTGAACGGGTGGGTGCCGGCGCAGAGCAGCCCCAGCCCCCGTTCGTCGGCCGCGGCGACCACCTCGGCCAGGGTGCCCGCCAGGTCGGCCTTCGCCTCGCGCACCGTGGTGCAGACGCCGGTGATGATCTCGATGGTCGACTGCAGCAGCTCGTGCTTGGCCTTGGGGTGCTCGTCGGCCCCCTCGGGGCGCATCGCCTCGAGGATCTCGACGGCACCGGGTGCGAGCTCGCGCGTCTCGCGGTCGACGAGCTGCAGCTCCCACTCCACGCCGAGGCTGGAGCGCTCCGAGCTACGGAAGGGGATCTCCACCTCCGGGAGTCTAGAAGGACCTGCCTGCCCCCCGTCCTTCGCTCGGCTCGGCGGAGGCCCCTGCAGGCAGGCAGTCCCAGCCCCCGACGGGTCGGGCTCCCCGGCCGGCCGCGCCGGCCAGGCGTCGAGGACGGCGTCCGCCCGTCGTGCCCACCGGGCGCGGCGGGCACCCACCGCGTTTCCCGGGCTGCGTTAGCGTCCCTGCGTGAGCGAGCTCCCCGGAACCGACCCCACCGCCCTGGCCGCACAGGCGGCCGACGCCCTGACCACCGCGCTCGGCGGCCCGCACGACGTCGCCGTCGTCATGGGCTCGGGCTGGGCACCCGCCGCCGACGCGTTCGGCGAGGCCGCCGGGTCGGTGGCGATCGGCGACCTGCCCGGCTTCGCGGCCCCGACCGTCGTCGGGCACGGCGGCGAGATCCGCTCGGTGCGGGTCGGCGAACGGAAGGTGCTGCTCTTCCTCGGCCGCACCCACTACTACGAGGGGCGCGGCGTCGAGGCGGTCGCCCACGGGGTGCGGACGGCGGTCGCCGCGGGCGTGAGGACGGTCGTCCTGACCAACGCCGCGGGCGGGCTGGCCCCCGAGCACCGGGTCGGCCAGGCCGTGGTGATCTCCGACCACCTGAACCTGACCGCGCGCTCCCCGCTCGTGGGCGCAAACTTCGTCGACCTCACCGACCTCTACTCCTCGCGGCTGCGCGCGATCGCCCGGGAGCTCGACCCCTCGCTGGCCGAGGGCGTCTACGCGCAGCTCCCCGGCCCGCACTTCGAGACGCCGGCCGAGATCCGCATGCTGCGCACCCTGGGCGCCGACCTCGTCGGCATGTCCACCGCGCTGGAGGCGATCGCCGCCCGGGCCGCGGGCGCGGAGGTGTTCGGCCTCTCGATGGTCACCAACGCCGCCGCGGGGATCACCGGCGAGGCGCTGAACCACGAGGAGGTCCTCGCGGCGGGCAAGGCGGCCGCGGGACGGCTCGGGGAGCTGCTGGTGCGGCTCATCGAGCGGCTGCCGTGACCGGCCACGAGGCGTCGCCGTCCGGCCCGGTCGTCCTCACCGGCGCGGCCGGGCGGATCGGCACGGTCCTGCGGGGCGGGCTCCCCGAGCGCGGGTGGGCGGTGCGCAGCCTCGACGTCGTCCCGGTGCCCGAGCCCCGGCCCGGCGAGGAGCACCTGGTCGCCGACGTCACCGACCTCGACGCGATGACCGGTGCGCTGCGGGGCGCCGCGGCCGTCGTCCACCTGGCCGGCGTCGTGGGCGAGTCCACCTGGCCGGCGATCAGCCACGCGAACATCCAGGGCACGTACGCCACGGTCGAGGCAGCTCGCCGCGCCGGCGTCCGGCGCGTGGTGCTGGCCAGCAGCAACCACGCCAGCGGTTTCACCGCACGCCCCGCGGAGGGGCTGCTGCGCGAGGTCGACGCGCCGCCGCGGCCGGACACCTACTACGGCGTCGCCAAGGTGGCGATGGAGGCGCTCGGGTCGCTCTACGCCGACCGGTACGGCATGGAGGTCGTGTGCCTGCGCATCGGCAGCGCCTTCCCGGAGCCGACGACGGTGCGCATGCTCGCCACCTGGCTCTCCCCCGCCGACACCGTCTCCCTGGTGGACGCGGCACTGCGGACGCCCGACCCGGGCTGCACGGTGGTGTGGGGCGCCTCGGCCAACACCCGCAACTGGTGGGACCTCACCGCTGCGCGCGCCATCGGCTACGAGCCGGCCGACGACGCCGAGGTGTACGCCGAGGCCCTCATCGCGGCCCAGGGCGAGCCGGACCCCGAGGACCCGGTGCACGCGCGGGTGGGCGGCCAGTACACGCTGCCGGAGTTCGACGCCGAGAACGTCGAGGCGGCGGGGGGCCGGTTGTGACCGACGTCGTGACGCAGGCCCGCGCCTGGGCCGACGCCGATCCGCACGAGGGCGACCGCGCGGAGATCCTCGCGCTGGTCGACGCCGGCGACACCGCCGAGCTCGCCCGCCGCTTCTCCGGTCCGCTCACCTTCGGGACGGCGGGGCTCCGCGGTCCGCTGCGGGCCGGACCGGCCGGGATGAACGCCGCCGTGGTGCTGCGCGCCGCGGCCGGGGTGGGCCGGTACCTGCTGGACACCGGGGAGGGCGGCGGCACCGTGGTGATCGGCTTCGACGCACGGCGGCGGTCCGACGAGTTCGCCCTCCTCTCGGCCCAGGTGTTCTCGGGGCTGGGGTTCCAGGTGCAACTCATGCCGCGCCCGCTGCCCACCCCGGTGCTGGCCTTCGCCGTCCGGCAGCTCGATGCCGCGGCCGGGGTGATGGTCACCGCCAGCCACAACCCGCCCGACGACAACGGCTACAAGCTCTACCTGCGGGGCGGGGCGCAGCTCGTGCCGCCGGCCGACCGCGCGATCGAGGAGTCGATCGCCGCGGTGGGCCCCGCGCGGGAGATCCCCCTCGCCGGCGGCCACGGGGTCCTGGGCGACGACGTCCTCGCCGAGTACGTCACGGCGGTCGTGCGGGCGCTGGATCCCGAACGGGTGCCGGCCGCCGACCGGGCGGCGCTGCGCGTGGCCTACACCGCCATGCACGGGGTGGGCGCGTCGACGACCCGGCTGGTGTTCGCCGCAGCGGGGTTCGCGGAGCCGGCCGGCGTGCCCGAGCAGGACGCACCCGATCCGGCGTTCCCGACGGTCGCCTTCCCGAACCCGGAGGAGCCCGGGGCGGTGGACCTGCTCACTGCGCTGGCCGAGCGGTCCGGGGCCGACGTCGCCATCGCGCAGGACCCCGATGCCGACCGCTGCTCGGTGGTCGTGGGCGGGCGGCAGCTGACCGGTGACGAGGTGGGGGCGCTGCTGGCCGACTGGCTGCTGCGCCGCGGGGTGCGCGGCACCTACGCGTCCTCGCTGGTGAGCGGCTCGCTGATGCACGTCGTCGCCGAGTCGCACGGCGTCCCGTCGGAGGAGACCCCGACCGGCTTCAAGTGGATCATGCGCGCGGGCTCCGACGCCGCGCCGCTGGTGTTCGGCTACGAGGAGGCGCTGGGCTACTCGGTGGCTCCGTCGGTGGTGCGGGACAAGGACGGCATCTCGGCGGCGCTCGCGGTGGCCCTGCTGGCGGCGGAGCTCAAGGCCGGGGGCCGCACGGTGCTGGACCGGCTGGACGAGCTGGCCACCGAGCACGGCCTCTTCGTCACCGGCCAGCTGTCGGTGCGGGTCGAGGACCTCTCGGTCATCTCCGGGGCGATGGCTCGGCTGCGGTCGCGGCCGCCGTCGTCGCTGCTCGGCCGGCCGGTGGAGTTCGCCGACCTCGCCGGGTCCACCCCACCGGTGGACGCCGTCCGCCTGCTGGGCGACGGCGTGCGGGTGATCGTCCGGCCCAGCGGCACCGAGCCCAAGCTCAAGGCGTACCTGGAGACGGTCGTCCCGGTGCACGACGACGCCGGCCTGATCGCCGCACGCGGCCGCGGCGCCGACGAGCTGGACCAGCTGCGGGCGGAGATGAAGGCGGCGCTGGGCTTGTGACCCCCTGCCGCCGCGACGTCGCGGCGGTCACCCCGGGACGCGCTCGCGGCACCCCGTGTCCAGGGCGCGGGCCGCCGTCGCCAGGACCGCCACGACGTCCCGGCCGAACCCCACGTCGCAGGGGTGGGTGCCACCGGCGATCGCTGCGGAGGTCAGCTCGTCGACGGCGACGGCGAAGGCGTCCACCGGGGCCTCGACATCGGGCAGGAGCACCAGCCGGCCGGCGTCGCCGTGGACGAAGAACTCGATGCCGGTCGACATCGGCGCCACCGTGTGCGACAGGGTCACGGTGGAGGCCGTCCCCGATTCGTGGGTGAGCACCAGGTGGACGGTGTCGTGCACCCCGGCCCCGGCCTGCACCGCGACGACGGGCCCCAGCGCCGGCAGGAACAGCGACAGGGCGTGCGGGCCGATGTCCCAGAGCGCGCCGTGCTGCTGCCGCCACGACGAGGCGCCGAACGGGGAGCCGGCGATGGACGACAACCAGGACCCGGCACCGCCGGCGAGCTCCGTGCGGGCCGCCTGGGTGAGCCAGGTCGACGTCGCGGTCTGGAAGCGGAACGTGAAGAAGACGACGGAGGCGACGCCGGCGTCGCGGACGGCGGCGACCACCCGGTCGGCGGCGGCGACGTCGAGGGCGACGGGCTTCTCGAGCAGCAGGTGCTTGCCCGCGGCGGCGGCGCGCTCGGCCAGCGGCGCCTGCACGTGCGGCGGCAGCGCGATGGCGACGGCGTCGACCTGCTCCAGCAGCTCGTCGAGGTCGGCGAAGCCTGGGACGTCGAAGTCGGCGGCCACCGCTTCCGCCTTGGCGACGTCACGGCCCCAGACGCCGACCAGCTCGGCGGAGGGGTGCCCGGCCAAGGCGGTCGCGTGGATCTCCTTCGCCCAGAAGCCGGTGCCGAGCACCCCGAACCTCACGGTCAGACCGCGCCGAACTGGCGGTCGCCGGCGTCGCCGAGCCCCGGGACGATGTAGGCCTTGTCGTTGAGCCCCTCGTCGACGCTCGCGGTGAACACCCGCAGCGGCAGGCCGCTCTCCTCGAGACGACGGAGGCCGTCGGGCGCGGCGAGGGCGCAGAGCACCGTGATCGACGTCGTGCCCCGGGCGGTGAGCAGCTCGCAGCAGTGCACGAGCGAGCCGCCGGTGGCGAGCATCGGGTCGAGCACGAAGACGTCGCGGCCGACCAGCGACTCGGGCAGCGAGGCCATGTACGCCTCCGGCTGGAAGGTCTCCTCGTTGCGGGCGAGCCCGACGAAGCCCATCTGGGACTCCGGCAGCATCCCGTGCGCGGTGTCGGCCATCCCGAGACCGGCGCGGAGCACGGGGACGATCAGCGGCGGGGCGGCCAGCCGGTACCCGGTGGTCGTGGTGACCGGGGTGGTGATCGGCTCCTCCGCGATGGCGAGATCGCGGGTGGCCTCGTAGACCAGCATCTGCGTCAGCTCGCGGAGCGCGGCGCGGAACATGGCGTTGTCCGTCCGCTCGTCACGCATCTTGGAGAGACGGGCACGGGCCAGCGGGTGGTCGACGACGGTCAGCTGCACGCCGGACACCGTATCGGCCGGCACGGCAGAGCCGGGCGCCGTCCTCGCAGCCCCCGTCGTGCACACGAGACAGGGCTCAGCCCGCGCGGGAATTGGCCGACTCCGCGGTGATGCGGGGGAGGACGAGGATCTCGGTGCCGTCGGGCCGGTAGGTGCGCCATCGGCCGTCGGGTCGTCGTTCGACGCGGAACCCGTGGTGGATCTTGGTGTGGTGCCGTTCGCAGAGCAGGGCTGAGTTCTCCAGCGAGGTGTCCCCGCCGTCGGCCCAGTGCACGAGGTGGTGGACGTCGCACCAGTGGGTGGGGGCGTGGCAGCCTGCGAACACGCAGTGCCCGTCGCGGGCCTCCACCGCGCGGCGCAGGTGGGCGGGGACGACGCGGTGGGCCCGACCGACGTCGAGGGGCTGGCCCTCGGGGCCCAGCACGATGCGGGTGACGGTGCCGTCGCAGGCCAGCCAACGGGCCCGGGCCGCGGAGATCGTCGCGCCGAAGCCGAGGGTGGCCGCGCCGGTGCCGGCGTCCGGGTCGATGAGGTCCTCCAGGTCCACCCGGACCACCACCTGGGGTTTGTGGGTGCGCAGCACCGGCAGGGCGCCGGCGGCCAGGGCGTTGTCGGCGAGCTGCACGAACGCGTCGCCCTGCTGCTGGGCCCGGGTCCGGGTGTCCCCGGCCGGCCGGTCGGCCTGCACCACCGACTCCAGCGCGGCCTGCACCTTCTCCCCGCCCACGGCGTCCAGTTCGCCGCGGAAGGAGACCGACCCGTCGGCGTGCTTGACGAAGGTGAGGGAGCGTCCCTCGGTGGGATCGGGCTCGGGGCCGTCAGGGTCCAGCCGGGCCAGGTAGTGGGCCACCACCTGGCGCAGCTCGGCGTGCGGGCGGGTGGCGGCCACCTCCGCCAGTGCCGCGTCCACCCCGGCCAGGTCCACGCCCTGGGCTTGGGCGGCGGCCAGGTTGGCCGGGGCGGCCACCGGGGCGATCACCGCCAGGGCCTCCGGCGGCAGGGCCCCGGGGGGGGGGGGGGGGGGGGGGGGGGGGGGGGGGGGGGGGGGGGGGGCGGGGGCGGGCCGGGGC
>NZ_JBJHAE010000011.1:0-122115 GCF_054050895.1 Blastococcus sp. SYSU DS0669
CGGGCCGGGGGCGCCCCCCCCCCCCCCCCCCCCCCCCCCCCCCCCCCCCACCCCCACCCCCGTCCCCCCTGCACCACCACCCTGGAGTTCCCACCATGCCCACGAGCCGCACCGCTCGTGCCGCCCTCGCCGGCGCCGTCCTGCTCACCCCGTTGACCGGCTGCGCGGCCACCGGCACTCCCGCTGCGCCCCCCACGACCGGCGACACCACCGGCACGCTGCCGACCGCGCACGTGCACGCCGTCGCCGTCGACCCCGGCGACGGTGCACTGCTGCTGGCCACCCACGAGGGGCTGATCACCGTCGACGCCGACGGTGGGCCGGCAGCCGTCGGCCCGGTCATCGACCTCATGGGGTTCACCGTCGTCGGCCCCGACCACTACCTGGCCTCGGGTCACCCCGGGCTGCGCACCGACCTGCCCAACCCGGTCGGGCTCATCGAGAGCACCGACGGCGGGACGACCTGGACACCGCTGTCGCGCGCCGGCGAGTCGGACTTCCACGCCCTGACCGCCCTGCCCGGCGGCGGCGCGCTGGGCTATGACGGGACCCTGCGCCGCACCACCGACGGCACCACCTGGGAGCCGCTGGGCATCCCGGCCGAGCCGCACACCCTCGCCGCCGCCCCCGACGGCCAGGTGCTCGCCACCACCGGCGCGGGGCTGCTGCGCTCCACCGATGCCGGAGCGACGTGGGCGCCGGTGGACGACGTGCCGCTGCTGCAGGTGGTCACCTGGTCCGGCGACGGCACGGCCGCGGTCGGGATCACACCGGACGGGGCGGTGTGGACCAGCACCGACGGCGCGGTCAGCTGGGTGCAGCAGGGGCAGCTGGACGGGACGCCGCAGGCGGTCGCGGCGACCACCGACGACGGCGACCTGCGCGTCCTCGTGGTGACCGACCACGGCCTGCTCGAGTCCACCGACGGCGGCGCCACGCTCACCGCGGTGCTGTCGGCCTGAGTCCCGGCACCGGTCAGCCGGTCGGGCAGTCGCGCAGCGCCGAGTCCTCGGGCCTCTGGTCCTGGCCCGTGGGCGGCACGGAGGTGACGGCCCAGTGGTGCATGTCCTGCCTTCCATGGCCGTGACGTGACCGGCGTTGCTACCGTCGACATCGCCGATCCCCTGTCCCGCGCGCAGAGTCGCAGGTCAGGAGCCCGGAGGAGGGCTCGCCTAGTGGCCGATGGCGGCGGTCTTGAAAACCGCTAAGAGGTAACCCCTCTTCGTGGGTTCGAATCCCACGCCCTCCGCAGTGTGATGTCGCAGGACATCGGCATGGCCCGGACCCACGATTGGTGGGTCCGGGCGGTGCCTTGCTCCCGAGCCCGTGCCGCCCGGCCGCGGATGTGTCGGACGTCTCAGAACGGCACGCCGCGTCCCAGCCCGTGAGACGACGCCGAACCGTTTCCGGCGCATCCGAAACTGTTTCGCAAGGGTAAAGAGCCAGGTCGCTGCGGCAGTCGCTGACGCTCGGTCACGCTCCGGTGCGTGACCGGTCCGTACCGCTGTGTGGACAGGGTTGCGAGGCTCACCTAACGTCCCGGCCGACCGCCCGAGAGGGCCGCCGGTGGCCCCCCGCCGGTCGGCTGGACGGTCTTCCTCTGACCCAGGAGACGCATCCTTGAAGAGAGCTCTGGCCGTCGTCGCCGGCGCCGCCCTGGTCATGGCGGTTCCCGTGACGGCTTCCGCCGCACCCCCCGCTGAAGGCGCGCCCGCGACCCCCCAGCGCGCCCACGACCTGCCCAACCCGCTCGCCGAGACGCAGCAGGAGCTGCGCGCCGAGGCGCTCGAGCAGGTCCTCACCGGGCAGGCCACGCCGCGTGGCGACAACAAGGTCGTCGAGGTGGCGCGCGGCCGCTACGTCGAACTGGCCCAGGAGGACAGCGACGCGATCTGGACCGTCCTCGGCGAGTTCAGCGACCTGCCGCACAACTCGATCCCCCAGCCGGACCGGTCGGTGGACAACAGCACCATCTGGACCGAGGACTTCTCGCAGGGGTACTTCGACACCCTGCTCTACAGCAGCGCGCCCGGCGTCAACTCGGTGGCGAACTTCTACGAGCAGCTCTCCTCGGGCCGCTACACCGTCACCGGTGAGGTCGAGGACTGGGTGCAGGTGCCGGGCACCGGCGCCTCCTACGGCGACAACGACCTGGGCGACAGCGCCGTCTGGGCCTTCATCAACGACTCGGTCAACGCCTGGTACGACCGGCAGATCGCGGCGGGGCAGACCCCCGAGCAGATCGACCAGTACCTCTCGCAGTTCGACGTCTGGGACCGCTACGACTCCGACGGCGACGGCAACTTCGACGAGGCCGACGGCTACATCGACCACTTCCAGGCCGTGCACTCCGGCGAGGGCGAGGAGGTCGGCGGCGGCGTCCTCGGCGACGACGCCATCTGGAGCCACCGCTGGTACAACCAGACCAACCGGGTCGGCACCGCCGGCCCGACCGTGAACGGTGCGGTCAACCCGCTGGGCGGCACGCCGGTCGGCGGCTCGAAGTACTGGATCGGTGACTACACCGTCGAGCCCGAGAACGGTGGCGTCGGCGTCTTCGCCCACGAGTTCGGCCACGACCTCGGCCTGCCCGACCTCTACGACACCTCGGGCAACAGCGGCGGCGCGGAGAACAGCACCGCCTTCTGGACGCTGATGAGCTCCGGCTCCTACGGCAACTCCGGTCGCCCCGAGGACGGCATCGGCACCCAGCCGATCCACATGGGCGCCTGGGAGAAGCTGCAGCTGGGCTGGCTCAACTACGAGGTCGTGGATCCGGGTGAGAGCGCCGACCTGCGCCTCGGCCCGTCGGCCTACAACTCCAAGGAGAACCAGGCCGCCGTCGTCGTCCTCCCGGAGAGGGAGGTCACCACCGAGATCGGCACGCCGTTCGAGGGCGAGGACTTCTGGTACTCGGGCTCGGGCGACAACCTCGACCACAGCATGCTGGCCGCCAAGCCGGCCGGCGCCGGTGAGCTGACCGCCAAGGTCAGGTACCAGATCGAGCAGGACTGGGACTACGCCTACGCGGTCTGGTCCACCGACGGCGGCAACTCCTTCACCTCGATCCCGACGAACCTGTCGACGACGACCGACCCCAACGGCCAGAACTTCGGCCAGGGCATCACCGGCAGCACCGACGGCGAGTGGGTGGACCTGACGGCGAGCCTGGCGGGCGTGCCCGACGGCGCGCAGATCGGCTTCCGTTACTGGACCGACGGCGCGGCGACCGAGCCGGGCCTGCAGGTCGACGCCGTGGCCGTCGACGACGCCGCCGTGACCGAGTGGACGCTGGACGGCTTCGAGGTGACCACCGGGACGACGACGAACTCGTACTTCAACGCCTACATCCTGGAGAACCGGGCCTACACGGGCTACGACACCGGGCTGAAGACGGGGCCGTACAACTTCGGCGACCCGCGCCGGCCGAACTGGGTGGAGCACTTCCCGTACCAGGACGGTCTGCTGATCAGCTACTGGAACACCCAGTACAACGACAACAACGTCGGCACCCACCCCGGTGCGGGCCTGGTCCTGCCGGTCGACGCCCACCCGGGCCTGCTCTACGAGCCCACCGACGACGAGGGCGAGGACCGCACGAACGGGGAGAGCTGGCGCGCACGGGTGCAGTCCTACGACTCCACCTTCGGGCTCCAGGCGACCGACAAGATCACCCTCCACGACCCGGACACCGGTGTCGGCCAGAAGGTCGGCGGCCTCCCGGCCGTGCGCACCTTCGACGACACCGAGGACTGGTGGGTCGCGCCGGGCGAGCAGCCCGACGCCACCGGCTGGACCGGCGTCGACGTGCCCGAGACCGGGACGACGATCACCGTCACCGGGATGAGCGCCGCGGGTGCCCTCATGCAGGTCCGGGTCAACTGACCCGGTAGACCACGCGAACGGCCCGCCGGCACCCGCCGGCGGGCCGTTCCGCGTTCCGGGACGCCGCGCGCCGCGGGCCTGTCCCGCGACATGCCGGACCGGCGGCCGGATCGGGGTGACCGAGGTCGCACCGGGGGCATCCGCGCTGGTCAGCGGGTGCGAAGTCGACATGGCGGCGACCCGGGCGAGGGGTCACCGCCCCATCGGGGGGCCGGTCGCAACGATCGGGTGACGGGCCTTCCGGAGTGGCGTCGAACCCGCCGACGGGGAGTCCGGACAGCCGTAGCTTCTGCCGTGATCGCGGCACTTCCCCGGCCGCGACGCGCGCACGGAGGAGTCCCCTGGTGATCATGGGCACGATGCTGCTGTGGCCGGCCGCGACGGTGCTGGGCTTCCTGCTCTGCACCGCGGTGGTGGTCGCGCTCGGCACCAGCTCCACGGCCCGGTACGAGCACGCCCGTGCCGCCGCCGGCGAGCAGGCCCAGCGCGCCGCGGCGCGCTCCTCGGGCACCCATCCGGCCGGCCGCCGCGTCGCCGCCGCTCCCGCCGGCGGCGGGCAGGGGCAGCCGCGCCCCCGGGGGGTCGCCGTCGCCGTCCGCCCCGCCGCCGAGGCCCCCGCCCCGGCCCGCGTCGCCGTCGCCGCTCCGGGCGCCGGGCACGGCTGGTGGCTGGTCGACGAGGCGGCGCAGGTGGTGGCCGGCCCGTTCGAGGACCGGATCGACGCCGACTGGGCGGCGCTGGCCGGCGGGCTGGCGGCGGTCTCCGTCTTCGGGGCCCCGCGCGCCGGCGGCGGCATCGCTCCCCGCCCCTCCCCGGCGGACCGCGCCTGGCTGGCCGAGCTCGGCGACCAGCTGGACCGGCTCCCCGAGGACTGGGACGCGCTGCTGACCGACACCGACCCGCTGACCACCCTGGTCGTGGAGGTCGCCGCCGCGCTGGTCGAGGCGGGGCTGCCGCTGCACGACGCCGCAGGCGCCGGGACGGGGGGCGGGGTCTGCCTGGTGCCCGAGGCCGCCTCCTGCGGGGTCCTGGTCAGCTGGCGCACCCACGACCGGATGGGCGTGCAGCGCTCGCGGGGCGACGCGGCGCTGGAGGCGGTGCAGGAGGTCATGGACGCCGCCCTCGCCGACACCCTCGCCGAGCTCGGCTTCGTCGTGCAGACCTACGGGGCCTCCGGCATCCCGCTGGTGACCGCGCTGCGCTGACCCGCGGCCTCGTTGCGGGGCAGGTGGCGCGCCGCTCCGGCGAGCGCCCGGAGGGTGAGCCGGCCGTCGGCCAGGCCGAGGCGCACCACGTCGTCGAAGACCGGCTGCCGCGACCCGGCGGAGCGGAGCACCGCGTCGACGAGGGCCGGCCGGTGGCTCAGCCAGGACGCCGTCGAGGAGTGCCGCAGGTGCCGGCCCAGCCGGCGGCCCAGCGCCCGCCGGTAGGCGGCCCCGGCTCCCGCCCCGGCCGCAGCCGCCGCGCCGGCCAGGGCGCCGGAGAGCAGCGCGTAGAAGATGCCCTCGCCGGTGAGCGGGTTGATCAGGGACGTGGCGTCGCCGGCCAGCAGCACCCGCCCGTCGGGCTGCCGGGGGCGACCGGTGCTCAGCGGCAGCCGGTGGGCGCGCAGGCCGTCGGGCGCGACGCCGGGCAGCAGCCGGCGCAGCCCGTCCTCCAGGCCCGCCCGGGTCGCCCCGCCGGAGACCAGTTCGCCGTAGCCGACGTTGGCCCGCCCGTCGCCGATCGGGAAGGACCAGGCGTAGGCGGGCCAGCGCTGCTCGGTGGTGACGATGACCTGCACCCCGGCCTGCCCCGGCAGCTCGGGGGCGTAGCCGCG
The DNA here is from genome assembly GCF_054050895.1 of Blastococcus sp. SYSU DS0669. Lineage (NCBI taxonomy): Bacteria > Bacillati > Actinomycetota > Actinomycetes > Geodermatophilales > Geodermatophilaceae > Blastococcus > Blastococcus sp. SYSU DS0669. The sequence continues at coordinate 5,705 of NZ_JBJHAE010000011.1, forward strand.
CAGCGCGACGGCGAGCCGGGTGGGCGGGTTCCGCTGCACGCGCAGCGCCCGGCGGACCACCGACTCCGCGCCGTCGGCGCCGATCAGCACCCCGGCGGTGACGGACCCGTCCACCTCCACGCGGTCGGGGAGCAGCCGGAGCTGCCGCACCTGGTGCCGGCGCAGCACCGCGCCGGCGTCCTGGGCGGCCGCGACGAGCCGCGCGTCCAGCACGGCGCGGGGGATCACGTGCGAGGGGCGTTCGGTGGCCCGCTCCACCGTGGTGCCGCGCGGGGAGGTCAGCCGCAGCCGCGGGACGGCGGGGAACCCGTCGGTGACGGTGGCCGGGTCCACGCCCAGCCCCGCGAGGACGTCGAGCGCCTCGGCGGCGATGCCGTCGCCGCACACCTTGTCGCGGGGGAAGTCCGCGCGGTCGAGCACCAGGACGCGGCTGCCCGGATCGGCCCGCCGGGCGGCCAGGGCGGCGGCGGCGCCGGCCGGTCCACCCCCGACGACGACGACGTCCCAGTGCTCCACCCGCCCGACGCTAGGGGAGGGCCGCTGGTCAGCGCGCGACCGGGCGCGGGACGCCGTCCCAGTTCTGCGAGAGCAGCCGCCGCCAGCTGTCCAGGTCGTGGTCCGCCGGCTCGGTGGTGGCGATGAAGTCGAGCAGCACCTCGCAGAACCGGTCGGGCTCGTCCAGGTGCGGCCAGTGCCCCGCGTCCTCGAACACCTCCACCCGGGCCGAGGGGACGGCGGTGCGCACGGTCTCGGCGTGCTGCGCCGGGACGATCGGGTCGCGGCCACCCCAGATGACCAGCATGGGCACGGAGTCGGCGAGGTAGAGCCGGTCGAGCGCGGTGACCGCCTGGCCGCGGACGTCGACCACCCCGCGCAGGGTGCGCAGGAACGCCCGCCGCGCCTCGACGTCCTGCAGCGCGAGGAGCGCGTCGACGGCCTCGGCGAGGTCGCCGACCTGCCGCCAGCCCGCGGCGCGACCGACCGTCTCGACCACCCGCAGGCCGCTGCGGAGCGGGCCGGAGACGCCCGCGAGGGCGGTCACCACGAGCTCCGCGCCGGGCAGGGTGGCGGCCCGCAGCCCCGCGGAGAGCTCCGGTCCGAGCCCGCCGCTGCCCACGAGCGCCAGCCGCTGGCACCGCTCGGGGAACTGGTAGGCGAACTGCAGGGCGATGCCGCCGCCGAGGGAGTGCCCGACCACGGTGGCCCGCTCGACGTCGAGCACCGAGAGCAGGTCGCGCATCCCGTTGGCGTAGGCGGCGATGGAGTAGTCGCCCCGGGGCTTGTCCGAGTCGCCGTGCCCCAGCAGGTCGGGGGCGATGACGGTGTGGGACCGGGCGAGGCGGTCGATGACCCCGGCCCAGGTCTGGCAGTTGTTCCCCATGCCGTGGAGCAGCAGCAGCGGCGGGCCCTCCCCGGCGAGGAGGAAGGCCCGCTTGTGCCCGTGGACGATCCGCGACTGGCGGACGAGGCGGGGTGCCATCGGCCCAGTGCACCACGGACCGTGTTGCCACGGGGTTACGACTGCGCAGGTCAGGACGACGAGGGCGCGGTCCACTTCCGCGGCGGGTGCTCGTAGGCCGCGGCGAACCGCAGCAGGCCCTCGGCGTCGCCCACCACGCCGAGCGCGTCGAGCCGGCCCGCGTCCAGGTAGCCGTCGTCGACCATGCGCCGCAGCTGGGCCAGCAGCGGCTGCCAGAAGCCGTCGACGTCCAGCAGCGCGGCCGGCTTGGCGTGCAGGCCGAGCATCCCCCACGTCCACGCCTCGAACAGCTCCTCGAGGGTGCCCGCGGCGCCGGGGAGGGCGACGAAGGCGTCGGCGAGGTCGGCCATCAGCGCCTTGCGCTCGTGCATGGTCGCGACCACCTCGAGGCGGGGGAGCCCCGGGTGGGCGAGCTCGTCGTCGACGAGGTGCTGCGGGATCACGCCCACGACCTCCCCGCCGGCGGCGAGGGCGGCGTCGGCGACGACGCCCATCATCCCGACGCGGCCACCGCCGTAGACGATGCCGACGCCGGCCCGGGCCAGCCCGGTGGCGAAGGCCGCGGCGGCCTCCTGGTGGGCCGGCGGGCCGGCGTGCGACCCGGTGAAGACGGCGATGCGCACCCGGGTCTAGCCGCCGTAGTAGCGGAAGACCGGCTCGGCGATGCAGACCGGCTTGTCGCCGCCCTCACGCTCGATCACGGCCCCGAGCGTCACCTGCAGGCCGCCGGTGACCTCCTCGACCGACTTCAGGGTCGCGGTCAGCCGCACCCGCGAGCCCACCGGCACCGGGGAGGGGAAGCGCACCTTGTTCAGGCCGTAGTTGACGCCCATCACCGTGTCGGTCACGGCGAGGACCTGCCCCGAGAGGGAGGCGAGCAGCGAGAGCGTGAGGTAGCCGTGCGCGATCGGGCCGCCGAAGGGGCTCTCCTTCTTCGCCCGCTCGACGTCGACGTGGATCCACTGGTGGTCACCGGTCGCCTCGGCGAACTGGTCCACGTGCTCCTGGGTGACCTCGTGCCAGTCGCTGGTGCCGAGCTCGGTGCCGGTGAGCCCGCTCAGCTCGGCCATGGTCGTCGTGGTGCTCATCGGTGTGCGCTCCTCCGTCGGACGTGGGTGCCTCCCCGCAACGTAGTCCTGGGCACATAGCGCTCTGCCCACCCCGGCGGGGCAGAGCGCGAGCTCCCGCGGCACACCTCCTGACCCGGCCCGGCGGCGCGGCGGCGCGCGACCGGGTTCACTGGCCGTCGTGCTCTCCTCGACCGACGGCTGGACCGCCTGCAGCCAGGGGCACCGCCACTGGGGGCGGGCCGGCGCGGCCGGCCTGCTGATCCACCGCGACGGACCGGACGGCGTCGAGCTGCTGCTGCAGCACCGGGCGTGGTGGTCCCACCACGGCGGAACGTGGGGGACGCCGGGAGGAGCGCTGCACGTCGGGGAGTCGCCCGCCGACGGCGCGCTGCGCGAGGTGGGTGAGGAGCTGGGGCTCGGCGCCGACGACCTCGTCCTGGGCGAGAGGTCCGTCGACGACCACGGGGGCTGGGCCTACACCACGGTGCTCGCCCGGCCGGTGCGCCCGTTCGAGGCGGTCGACCTGCGGCTGGACGGCGAGAGCGACGGCGTGGCGTGGGTGCCGCTGGCGGGGCTGGCCGCGGTGGCCCTGCACCCGGGCCTGGCCGCCTCGCTCGACCGGCTGCGGCCGCTCCTCGCCGGCGACGGCGCGTAGAACCCGTGGTCACGGGGCATCGTCGGGCCGATGTCCCCGAGGGTTAGGTTCGGCGCATGAGCGCCCGCGACGACGTCTCCGAGATCTTCGACAGCTCCGCGTGGGCGCCGGTCGAGGGCTTCGACTTCACCGACATCACCTACCACCGGGCCGTCGACGCCGGCGTCGTCCGCATCGCCTTCGACCGCCCGGAGGTGCGCAACGCGTTCCGGCCGCAGACCGTCGACGAGCTGATCACCGCGCTGGAGGACGCCCGGCTGTCCACCGACGTCGGGTGCGTGATCCTGACGGGCAACGGGCCCAGCCCCAAGGACGGCGGCTGGGCGTTCTGCTCCGGCGGCGACCAGCGGGTGCGCGGGAAGTACGGCTACGAGCACGACAAGGGCCGCAGCAGCGGCCGGCTGCACGTCCTCGAGGCGCAGCGGCTGATCCGCTTCATGCCCAAGGTGGTCATCTGCGTCGTCCCGGGCTGGGCGGCCGGCGGCGGGCACAGCCTGCACGTCGTCTCGGACCTGACCCTGGCCAGCGCCGAGCACGCCCGGTTCAAGCAGACCGACGCCGACGTCGGCAGCTTCGACGGCGGCTTCGGCTCGGCCTACCTGGCGCGGCAGGTCGGCCAGAAGTTCGCCCGGGAGATCTTCTTCCTCGGCGAGGAGTACACCGCCGCCGACGCGCACGCCATGGGCATGGTCAACCGCGTCGTGCCGCACGCCGAGCTGGAGCGCACGGCGCTCGAGTGGGGCAGGGCGATCGTGGCCAAGAGCCCGACCGCCCAGCGGATGCTCAAGTACTCGTTCAACCTGATCGACGACGGCCTGGTCGGCCAGCAGCTCTTCGCCGGGGAGACCACCCGGCTGGCCTACATGGCCGAGGAGGCCGTCGAGGGCCGGGACGCCTTCCTCGAGAAGCGCGATCCCGACTTCACCCGCTTCCCCTGGCACGTCTGACCGAGGAGGACCGAATGATCGTCGAGGTGGTCACGGGCGCCGACGAGCGCCCCGAGGCGCGGGTGGTCGACGTCGACGACCTGGGCAGCATGCACCTGGCCCTGGGCGCCGTCACCGACGAGGAGGCGGCCGAGGCGCTGGAGCGGTCCGGCCTGGGCCGGCTCCAGGACGCCGAGACGGCGGTGCTCGACGTCGCCGCGCTGCGCGCCGCGGCCGAGCCGCGCGCCACGGCGCCGGACTGGAACACGCGGTGGGACGAGATGGTCGCCGGCGCCCGCGCGCGCGGCCGGCTCTCCGACGACGGCGCGAAGCTGAAGGTTCAGGTCGAGAGCGCCGCGGGGGCCTGAGCAGCGCGGTCGGGTCCGCCCGGCGGTTGCGGAGAGAAGTCGGCCACACCCAGATGATCGAGATCGTTGTGGTGGGTCCGTTCGCGGGTGAGTATGTCCCGGTGCATATGACTAGCCGTTTCGGGACGGCGTCGTGAGCGGCACGCCGGGGCGTCCGCTGAGCCCGGAGCTGTCCGAGCAGCTGCTCGCCGTCGCCGTCGACATCCTGGCCGACGAGGGGTGGGGTCGGCTGAACAGCGACCGCATCGCCGCCCGCGCCCGCGCGGGCAAAGCCGGCATCTACCGCCGCTGGCCGTCCATGGCGGCGATGGCCCGGGCGGCGGTGAGCCGCTTCGAGCTGGTGGTCGTGCCCCAGGACGCCGGCTCGCTGCGCGCGGACCTGCTGGGTCTGATCACCGACCGCTGGACCCGTCCGCTGGACCGGCAGGAGCGCGCGGTGGCCAGCCTCGTGGGCGCGGCCCGGCACGACGAGGAGCTGCGCGCGGGGCTCGACGAGGCGCTGGTGCGCCCGCTCGCCGCCGCCGTCCAGACCCTCGGGGAGCGCGCCCAGCAGCGCGGGGAGCCCGTGCGGCTCGAGCGGCTGCGGCTGCTCACCTCGGTGCTCGAGGCGTTCTGGTGGCAGCGGTACCGGATGGCCGAGCCGCTGACCGCCGAGCAGGTCGAGTTCGTCGCCGACGAGGTGCTGCTGCCGCTGATGCGGCCGGTCGGCGAGACCGTCGCCGTCTGAGCCTCCGCCGGGTCAGCAGGCCTGGCGCGAGGGCTGCGGACCGGCCTGGGCTGCGGGGATCCCGCGCAGCCGGTCCAGCAGCAGGCTCGCGGTGTCCGCGAGCCCGTCGAGCACCAGGGCGGTGACCCGCTCCAGCTCCGCGCCGGCCTGGGTGGCGTCCGCACCGGAGGCGACCAGCGGCCGGTGCCGGACCATCAGCGCCCGGACGGCGGAGAGCCAGGTGGCCGCCGTGACCGTCGCCGTCGTGGCCACGTCCTCGGGTGTCGGGCCGTCGTCGGCGCGGGCCTGGTCGCTCCAGGCCTCGGCCAGCGCCTCGGTGAGCAGCCGCTCGCTCTCGAAGGCCAGGTCGCGCTCGTGCGCGCGCAGGGCCTCGGACTCGGCGACCAGCCGCACGTGGAGCCGGTGGTCGGCGTCCCCCAGGGCGGCGACCCGGTCGTGCACGAAGGCGCTGAGGTAGCCGCTCAGGGCGGCGAGCGGGCACTGGCCGGCGGGCCGCAGGCGCACCGCGTCGGCCGGGCCGGACACCCACGGGGTGCGCCCGTCGTAGAACAGCTCCTCCTTGGTGGAGAAGTGGTTGAACACGGTCTGGACGGCGACGTCGGCACGGCGCGCGACGTCGGCGATCGTGACCGCGTCGAACCCGCGCTCGGCGAAGAGCTCGTGGGCGACCGCCCGCACGTGCGCCCGCGTCTGCGCCTTCTTGCGCGCTCGCCGGTCCGTCAGATCACCCACGGTGAACAGCCTAGGCACCCATCGTGGTGATCGCCCGGACGGCCGACCGAGCGGTCTGCCGGGCCCGGCCGCCCTGGGGGTCTGCGCCGAACGTCCCGGCCCACCAGGCACGATGGCCGCGGGTCGACCCCGGCAGAGGGCCGGGGAGCCCCGGACGACGACTGCGAGGAGGGGCCGCCCGGTGCGGACGAGAGCTGCGGTGCTGCGCGAGGCGGGGACCGAGTACGAGGTCGTGGACCTGGAGGTCCTGGACCCCGGGCCCGGCGAGGTGCTGGTCGAGATGGCGTACGCCGGCCTCTGCCACTCCGACGAGCACCTGCGGCACGCCAACCCCGGCGGGCGCTACCCGATCGTCGGCGGGCACGAGGGCTCCGGCGTCGTCCAGGCCGTCGGCGCCGGCGTCACCGGCGTGGCGCCGGGAGACCACGTCGTCACCAGCTTCCTGCCCGCGTGCGGGCACTGCCGGTTCTGCGCCTCCGGCCGGTCCAACCTCTGCGACAAGGGCGCCACCATCGCCACCGGGCAGCTGCCCACCGGCACGTTCCCCTACCGCCTCGACGGCGAGCCGCTGGGCGGCTTCTGCATGATCGGCGCCTTCGCGCGGCACACGCTGCTCAGCGAGTTCTCCTGCGTGCGGATCGATCCCTGGCTGCCGCTGGACACCGCGGCCCTGGTCGCCTGCAGCGTGCCCACCGGCTGGGGCTCGGCGGTCTACTCCGGCGGCGTCCGGCCCGGTGACACGGTGGTCGTGGTGGGCCTCGGCGGGGTGGGGGTCAACGCCGTGCAGGGCGCGGTGCACGCGGGCGCGATGCACGTGATCGGCGTCGACCCGGTGGCCATGAAGCGGGAGTTCGCCCAGTCGTTGGGCGCCACCCGCACGGTCGCCGACGCCGGTGAGGCGGTGGGCCTGGCCCGCGAGCTGTCCCGCGGCACCGGCGCCGACGTCGTCGTCGTGACGGTGGGGAAGATGACCGGCGAGGTCTTCAAGGCAGCCTCGGCGTGCCTGGGCAAGGGCGGCACCCTCGTGCTGACCGCGCTCGCCGACCGCCCCGACGAGGGACGGGCGACGCTCAACGGGCAGGTCACCACGGTGTTCGAGCACCGGGTGCAGGGCGCGATGTTCGGCTCGTGCAACCCGTTCACCGACATCCCGCGGCTGCTGCGGCTGCACGAGGAGGGCCGGCTGGAGCTGGACCGGCTCATCACGCGCCGCTACGCGCTCGACGAGGTGAACCAGGGCTACCGCGACCAGGCCGCCGGCGAGACGGTCCGCGGGCTGCTCGACCACTCGCGCTGAGGCGGGGTGGGGTTCGGTCGTGCCGCGCGTGGGCAGCCCGGGAGGGTGACCGACCTCCGCATCGCCGTCCTCGACGTCGACGGCACCCTCGTCGACAGCAACTACCAGCACGCCCTCGCGTGGTACCGGGCCTTCCGGTCGCTGGGCGAGACCTTCCCCGTCTGGCGCATCCACCGGCTGATCGGCATGGGTGGTGACCGCCTGCCGGCCGCGCTGGGCGGGGACGACGTCGAGGAGCGCATCGGCCAGGAGTCGCGTGACCGCTGGGTGGTCGAGTTCGACCGGCTCATCGACGAGGTCGCTGCCCTGCCAGGCGCCCGCGACCTGCTCACCGCCCTCGGCGACCGCGGTCATCGGGTCGTGCTGGCCAGCTCCGGCAAGGCGCAGCACGTCGACCACTTCCTCGACCTGCTGGGCGCCCGGGACCTCGCGGAGACGTGGACGACCAGCGAGGACGTCGAGTCCAGCAAGCCCGCGCCCGACCTCCTGCAGGTGGCCCTGCGCAAGCTCGGTGAGCCGGCGTCGACGCCGGCTGTCGTCGTGGGGGACTCGGTCTACGACGTGGAGGCCGCGAAGAACGCCGACATGCCCGCGCTCGTGGTGCGCTCCGGCGGGTTCGGCGACGACGAGCTGCGCGGGGCGGGGGCTCTCGACGTCTTCGACACCCCCGGCGACCTCGCCGCCGCGCTGGACCGCCTCGACCTCTCCACCGCCTCGGCCTGACCAGGCCCGCCCGCCCGCGACCTCCGGGCCCGCGCCCGAGGTGAGTGAGGGTCCGGCGGACGCTGGCGCTCTGCCCACGCCCGGTGGGCAGAGACTGACCGTGCCCGTGGACCTGCCGGGTGACGGCAGGCGGGTGCGTCAGGCGGCAGGGGTCGTCCCACGGCCCAGCCGTCGGAGCGCCTCGTCCGGCCGGTCGGTGATGAGGGCGTCGACCCCGAGCCCGACCAGGAAATCGATGTCGGCGGGCGTGTTCGCCGTCCACACGTGGACCTCCTTGCCCGCGGCGTGCGCCTGCGCGACGAACCCCGGGTCGGCCCGCACCAGCGCGACCCCGGGGCCGACGCCGTGCGCGGCGCCCGCCAGCAGCTCGGTCCGCACGGCGCGCAGCCGCTTGCCGATGAGCTGCACGGTCGGGACGCCGGGGGCCAGTGCGTGGACGCGGCGCACCGCGAGCTGGGAGAAGCTCATCACCCGGAACGCCGGCCGCCCGCCCCACTGCGCCGGCCGGTCGCCCCGCAGGAGGCCGTAGCGGCGCAGCGAGCGCACCAGCTCCTGCTCCACGCGGTTGGTGTGCCGGGTCGGGTGCTTGGTCTCGATGGCGAGCCGGACGCTCCCCGGTGTCGCGGAGACGTACTCCAGCAGCCGGTCGAGGGTGAGCACCCGCCCGTTCTCGACGTCGGGCTCGTCCGCGGCGACCGCGTCGTCCACCCGGATCCGCCGCGCCCGCCGGGCGCCGAACCGGAACTGCTCCAGCTCGGCGAGGTCCAGGGCGGAGACGACGCCGCGGCCGTTCGACGTGTGCCGGACCCTGCGGTCGTGGACGCAGACCAGCACGCCGTCGCGGGTCATCCGCACGTCGCACTCCACCGCGTCGGCGCCGATGACCGTGGCGTTCCGGTAGGCGGCCAGCGTGTGCTCGGGCGCCTCCGCCGTCGCCCCGCGGTGCGCGACGACCTCGGGGCCGGTCACCGGGTGCGGGGGCGTGGAGCGGTCGTGCGGCACACAGCGATCTTCCCCGTGCGGGACGGCCCTCGCGACGACGGGTGCCGCCGTCAGACGGCCAGTCGCGCCCGGTACTCGGCGACGGTGATCATCGGCGGGCGCTCGTCGACCGCGACGGCGCTGCTGCGGGGCACGAACCCCGTGCCGTCGCGCCGGAACTGGGTGAGCAGCCCGCTCGGCTCACCGGCGCAGGCGGCCCGGGCCAGCACGGTGGCGACCACCTGCCCGGCCATCTCGCCCAGCGCCTCGACGTCCTGCGAGGTGTGCCGGCGCTCGCCGAGGTCGACCTGGGCCAGCGAGGAGAGCCCGCCCAGGCGCAGCAGGTCGACGAGCAGCCCCACCTCCACGCCGTAGGCCGAGACGAACGGCACCTGCTCCAGCGCGGAGCGGCGGCCGGCGTACTCGCCCCCGAGCGGCTGCACGATGCCGGCGAGCTCGGGCCACAGCGCGTTGAGCAGCGGCCGGGCGGTGAGCTCGGTGACCCGGCCCCCGCCGGCGGGCACCACGGTGTCCCCGACCTCCAGCGGCCGGGTGTAGCAGCCCTTCACGTAGGCGATCTGGGGGTCGGCCAGCAGCGGCCCCAGCAGACCCGGCACGTAGTGGACGACGTCGCCCAGCAGGTCGGCGTCGAGGAATACGACGAGGTCGCCGGTCGTGGCGGCCAGCGATTTCCAGAGCGCCTCGCCCTTGCCACGGCGGGTGCCTGCGGCGGGCAGCACGTCGGTGGTGGCCACGACCTCGGCGCCGGCGGCCCGGGCGACGGCGGCGGTGGCGTCGGTGCTGTCGGAGTCGACGACGACCAGTTCGTCGACGAGGGGGACGCCGCGCACCCAGTGGGCGTGCAGGTCGCTGACGAGCCGGCCCACCGTCGCCTCCTCGTTGCGGGCGGGGAGGACGACGCTGACCCGGTGCCCGCCGCGGCGTTTCGCCCGCAGCAGCGCATCGACGTCGATCGCGTCGAGGGAGGTCGCGGTCGACGTGCGGTCGGCGAACCAGGCGCGGGCGTCGGGTCTCACCCGCACACTGTGGGTCAGGCCGGGAGAGCGCACCAGGGAGCGGCGCCGCTGTTCACCGGCCCGTCACGCGGGCGTTCCCGGCACTGGGGCCTCCGGGCCGACGGCGACGGCGCGCGCCAGCCCCGTCGGAGAGCTCCCGGCGGCACCGAGTCGCGGGGCGGCCGGGCCTCCTCCACGATGCGGGCATGACCCCAGGTCAGCTGCCCGGACCGCAGGTCGGGGGCGAGGACCGGCGGCGGGTCGCGCTCCTGCTGGAGACCGCCGACGTCCTGGCCGAACGGGCCCACCGGACCGCCGATGCCTCCCAGGCGCAGGTGCTGCTGCGCCGGTCCGCCCAGCGCCGGGCGCAGGCCGCCCGCCTGGCCTCCACCGGCCCGCCCTCGACGGACGGGCACCGGGGCGACGGTGCGCCGTCGCGCAGCGGAGGCGGCGCGCAGAACTGAGGTCCGCGGGGAGGCCGCGCGGCGTACCGTCCCCGGCGTGGTCGCTGGACTCCCCCCGGCGCCCCGCTGGGCGTGGGCCGTCATGGTGCTGGGCCTGCTGGCGGTCTCGGCGCTGGCCTACCTCCTCCTGAACCGGCCACCCCCGCCCGGGTTCACCGCCCCCGCCTCGGCAGGGCTGGGCCTGGAGGAGACCGCCCCCGCCGCCGCCCCGCTGCGGATGCTCGTCGTCGGCGACGGCACCGCCCTCGCGCCCGAGGGGGTCACCGCGTGGCCGCAGCTGGTCGCCGACGGGCTCTCCGGCGGGGGCACCCGCCCGGTGGAGCTCACCGTCGCCGCGGCCGACGGCAGCGGCTACCTGGACGCGCCGCCCGAGGGCGCGACCTTCGCCCAGCACGCCGAGGCCGCCGGCGGTGACTGGGACGTCGTCGTCTTCTCGGGCTCCCGCCACGACAACGACGCCTTCCCCGACGTGCAGGCCGCCGCGCAGGCGACCTTCGAGGCGGCCCGCGCGGCCTCGCCGGACGCCGCGCTGGTGGCCGTCGGCCCGGCGTGGCCGGAGCTCCCTCCGCCCGGGTACATCCAGACCGACCGCGACGCGGTCTCCGCGGCCGCCGCGGCGACCGGCATCGCCTTCGCCGACCCGCTGGCGGAGGGCTGGCTGACGGGGGAGGGGCTGGTCGGCGAGGACGGCGCGACGCCCACCGAGGCCGGGCACCGCTCCGTGGCCGACCGGGTGCAGCCCCTCGTCGAGCCGCTGGTGCCGGCCGGTGGGTGAGCCGAGCGCATCCGCCGTCGCCGGGGACGAGCGCCCCGCGCCCCGGCGCGGTTACCGTGGCCGGATGCTCCGCTGGCTCTGCGCGTCCGTCGCCGGGGCCGTCGTGTCCGGGTTCGCCTTCCTGCTGATCACCGGTGAGTACAGCAACGAGGGGCCGGTGCTCCTGACGCTGGTCGGCAGCCACGGGGTGCACGCCGGCGACCTGTTCGTCCTCGCGGGGTGGGCGGTCGCCGTCCTGGCGCTGGTCGGGCTCGCCGCGCCGCCCGGCCGGGTCGCGGACGCGGAGGCCCGCGCCCGCGGCTGACGCCGTCGTCCTCACGGGGGATGCGGACCCGGGGCGCGGGCCTGTCGGCGCGCCGCGCGGGGCACCGGGTGGCAGAGTGACGCCCGTGAAGACCTGGCTCGACAGCTGGCCGGTGTACCGCCAGCTCACCGGCTCCGACCCCCTGGGCAGAGGCAAGGCCGCGCGCAGCAAGGCCACCGAGGCCACCGTGTCGCGCACCGCCACCGCCGACAAGATCGTGAAGAGCGTCTGCCCGTACTGCGCCGTCGGCTGCGCCCAGAACGTGTACGTGAAGGACGAGAAGATCGTCCAGATCGAGGGCGACCCCGACTCGCCGATCAGCCGCGGCCGGCTCTGCCCCAAGGGGTCGGCGAGCAAGCAGCTGGTCACCAGCCCCACCCGCGTCACGACGGTGAAGTACCGCCGTCCGTTCGCGACGGAGTGGGAGGACCTCGAGCTCGACACGGCGATGGAGATGATCGCCGACCGCGTCCTGGAGGCCCGGCGCAAGGGCTGGCAGGACGAGAACGACGGCAAGCGCGTCAACCGCACCATGGGAGTAGCGAGCCTCGGAGGGGCGACCCTCGACAACGAGGAGAACTACCTCATGAAGAAGCTCTACAGCGCCCTGGGCGCGATCCAGATCGAGAACCAGGCGCGCATATAGCACTCCGCGACGGTGCCCGGTCTGGGTGCCTCGTTCGGTCGTGGCGGCGCCACGAACTTCCTGGAAGACCTCGCGAACTCCGACTGCATCGTCATCGAGGGTTCGAACATGGCCGAGTGCCACCCGGTGGGCTTCCAGTGGGTGGGTGAGGCCAAGGCCCGCGGCGCGAAGATCATCCACATCGACCCGCGGTTCACCCGCACCAGCGCGATCGCCGACCTGCACGTCCCGCTGCGCATCGGCACGGACATCGCGTTCCTGGGCGGCCTGATCAACCACGTCCTGAGCAACGAGCTGTACTTCGAGGAGTACGTCGTCGCCTACACCAACGCCGCGGCGCTGGTGGGCGAGGAGTTCGTCGACTCCGAGGACCTCGACGGCCTGTTCTCCGGCTACGACCCCGAGAACCGGGTGTACGACGAGGACACCTGGCAGTACGAGTTCGAGGAGCCCCCGCACTCGGGCGCCGACGACCCGGCCGAGGCCGCCGAGCAGGACCGGCTCGAGGACGACCCCGCCGTCAAGAAGTCCGACCGCGCGCAGGCGGCCGGCAGCGGTGGCCCGCCGATCCCGGCGAAGCCCAAGCGGGACGAGACCCTGCAGCACCCGCGCACGGTGTTCCAGGTGCTCAAGCGGCACTTCGCCCGCTACACCCCCGAGATGGTGTCCGAGGTCTGCGGCATCGAGCCGGAGGTCTTCGCGCAGGTCGCCGAGTGGGTCACCAGCAACAGCGGCCGCGACCGGACGACGGCGTGGGTGTACTCGGTGGGCTGGACGCAGCACAGCGTCGGCGCGCAGTACATCCGCACCTGCTCGATCCTGCAGACGCTGCTCGGCAACATCGGCCGCCCCGGCGGCGGGATCATGGCGCTGCGCGGGCACGCGAGCATCCAGGGCTCCACCGACGTCCCGACGCTGTTCAACCTGCTGCCGGGCTACCTGCCGATGCCGCACTCCCACCAGCACGACACCCTGGAGGACTACGTCGCCGACGCCGCCGGCAAGGGCGGCTTCTGGGGCAACAAGCCCGCCTACATGGTCAGCCTGCTCAAGGCCTGGTGGGGCGACGCCGCGACGCCGGAGAACGACTTCGCGTTCGACTACCTGCCCAGGATCGACGGCGACCACAGCTCCTACCGAACGATCGCCGACATGATCGCGGGGAAGGTCTCCGGCTACTTCCTCGTCGGCGAGAACCCCGGGGTCGGGCACCCGAACAGCCGGATGAACCGGTTCGGGCTGGCCAACCTGGACTGGCTGGTCGTCCGCGACCTCCAGATGATCGAGTCGGCGACCTTCTGGAAGGAGGGCCCGGAGCACGAGACCGGCGAGCTCGCGCCGGAGACGGTCGGCACCGAGGTCTTCTTCATGCCGGCCGCCACGCACGTGGAGAAGGAAGGCACCTTCACCCAGACGCAGCGGCTGCTGCAGTGGCGGCACAAGGCGGTCGAGCCGCCGAACGACGCCCGCAGCGACCTGTGGTTCTACTTCCACCTCGGCCGGATCCTCCGCGAGCGGCTGAAGGACTCCACCGACCCGCGGGACCGCCCGCTGCTCGACCTCACCTGGGACTACCTCCCCGAGGGCGAGCACGAGGAGCCGAGCGCGGACCTCGTGCTGCGCGAGATCAACGGCTACGGCCCCGACGGTCAGCTGCTGAACTCCTACATGCAGATGAAGGACGACGGCTCGACCACGGGCGGCTGCTGGATCTACTGCGGCGTCTACGCCGACGGGGTGAACCAGTCCGCGCGGCGCAAGCCCGCGAAGGAGCAGGGCGCCGTCGCCTCCGAGTGGGGCTGGGCCTGGCCGCTCAACCGGCGGATGCTCTACAACCGCGCGTCGGCCGACCCGGACGGCAAGCCGTGGAGCGAGCGCAAGAAGTACGTGTACTGGGACGAGGCCGCGGGCGAGTGGACCGGCGACGACGTCCCCGACTTCGAGAAGAAGAAGCGGCCGGACTACGTGCCGCCGGACGGCGCCAAGGCGCAGGACGCGCTGGCCGGCACCGACCCGTTCGTCATGCAGGGCGACGGCAAGGCCTGGCTCTTCGCGCCGGCGGGCGTGGTCGACGGCCCGCTGCCGACGCACTACGAGCCGGCCGAGTCGGTGGTGGAGAACGCCTTCTACAAGCAGCAGGCCAACCCGACGCTCGAGATGATCGAGGGGCCGTGGAACCGGGCCAACCCGACGCGGAGCGAGGTCTACCCGTTCGCCGTCACCACCTACCGGCTGACCGAGCACCACACCGCCGGCGGGATGAGCCGCACGCTGCCCTACCTCTCGGAGCTCCAGCCGGAGTTCTTCGTGGAGGTGAGCCCCGAGCTGGCGCGGCTGCGGGGGCTGAGCAACGGCGAGTTCGCGACGCTGGTCAGCGCGCGCACGGCCGTGGAGGCGAAGGTGCTGGTGACCGAGCGGGTGCGGCCGATCAAGCTGCGCGACGGCACCGTCGTCCACCAGATCGGCATGCCGTACCACTGGTCCTACGCCGGCATCTCCACCGGTGATGCGGCCAACGACCTGCTCGGCATCGTCATGGACCCGAACACCCACATCCAGGAGTCCAAGGTCAGCACCTGCGACATCGTCGCGGGGCGGCGGCCGCGGGGGACCGAGCTGCTGGAGTTCGTCGAGTCCTACCGCCGCCGGGCCGGGGTGCCGTCGGGGAAGGTCGGCGTGAACGGCCGCGACCCGGTGGCCGCCGAGGCCGGCGAGGGGTCCACCCAGTGACCCCCGCTGGGATCAGGTTCCCTGATCGTGGCGTGTCCTCCCTCAGGGTGTGCGGTGAGGGTGGACGCGCTGAGGTGAGGGAGGACGTCGACGGCCCGCGTCGGCACGACCGCGAGAGGAGGGGAGCGAGATGACGATCAGCTCGGCCAGCCCGGCCTTCACCGGCCGCGACCCGGAGAACCGGCTGTTCGGCCCGCTGCCCGACGTCACGGCGGAGGCCGGCTACGAGGAGGAGCACCCCAAGCGGGTGGGCTTCTTCACCGACACCTCGGTCTGCATCGGCTGCAAGGCGTGCGAGGTGGCGTGCAAGGAGTGGAACACCCTCCCGATGGACGACTCCCACGGCGTCCGCGACGCCCTGGGCCTCTCCGGCATGTCGTACGACAACACCGGGCAGCTGGGCGCGAACTCCTGGCGGCACGTGGCGTTCATCGAGCAGAGCCGCGCCGTCGACCTGCCGATGCCCACGTTCGGCCGGCCCGGCGACGACCGCGCCGGCAGCGGCCCGTCCCCGGCGGTGGCCGGAGACGACGTCAGCCTGGCCAACGCCCAGCAGAGCGTGCTCAACGCTGAGGCCCTGAGCGAGTTCGACCCGCAGACCGGGCAGTCGGGCGCGGACAAGCAGATCCGCTGGCTGATGAGCTCCGACGTCTGCAAGCACTGCACGCACGCCGGCTGCCTCGACGTCTGCCCCACCGGGGCGCTGTTCCGCACCGAGTACGGCACGGTGGTCGTGCAGGGCGACATCTGCAACGGCTGCGGCTATTGCGTGGCGGCGTGCCCCTACGGCGTCATCGACCAGCGCAAGGACGACGGCCGCGTCTTCAAGTGCACGATGTGCTACGACCGGCTCACCGACGGGCTCCAGCCGGCGTGCGCCACGGCGTGCCCGACGCAGTCCATCCAGTTCGGCGACCTCGACGAGCTGCAGGAGCGCGCCGACGCCCGGCTGGCGACGCTGAAGTCGCAGGGCGTGGAGACGGCGCGGCTGTACGGGCGGGACGAGAACGACGGCGTCGGCGGCGACGGGGCGTTCTTCCTGCTGCTCGACGAGCCCGAGGTCTACGGCCTGCCGCCGGACCCGGTCGTGACCACGCGGGACCTGCCGGCGATGTGGAAGGCGGCCGGCAAGGCCGCGGTGATGATGGTCGGGGTCGCGGTCACCGCCGTCCTCGGCTCGCGGAGGCGCTGACATGACCGGCGGTATCACCAGCCCCGGCGCCGGGTGGCGCCAGGCCGACCGCGGCCCGGCGGTGCAGCAGCGCACCGGCAGCAAGCGACGCCGGAAGCACGGCCGCGGCCGCCACCGCGGCGAGGTCGCGATGGTGGACGACGTCGAGTTCACCTCGTACTACGGCCGGCAGATCGTGAAGACGCCGGTGTGGAAGTCGCCGGACGTGCCGCTCTACCTGTTCCTGGGCGGGGCGGCCGGCTCCTCGGCGATCCTCGGCGCGCTCGCCGACCTCACCGACCGGCCCACGCTGACCCGGGTGTCGCGGCTGACCGCCGGGGCCGGGTCGATGGCGTCGGTGGTCTTCCTCATCCACGACCTCGGCCGCCCGGAGCGCTTCCTGCACATGCTGCGGGTGTTCAAGCCGACCTCGCCGCTGTCGGTCGGCTCCTACATCCTGGCGCCGTTCAGCGCGGCGGCCGCGGCGACGGCGGCGGTGGAGCTGCTCGGCTGGTTCCCGCGGCTCAAGCGCTTCGGCGGCGTGGTGGGCGCGATCTTCGGCGGCCCGCTCGCGACCTACACCGGGGTGCTGCTGGCCAACACCGCGGTGCCGTCGTGGCACGCGGCGTACACCCAGCTGCCCTACGTCTTCGGTGGTTCCGCGATGGCGGCCGGGGGTGGCATCACGATGATGTTCACGCCGGTCGAGGAGGCCGGGCCCGCGCGGAAGATGGCGATCGCCGGCGCGGCGATCGAACTGGCCGCGATGCACAAGGTGGAGAACGACCACGGGATCCTGAGCGAGCCGTTCCACGAGGGCCGGCCCGGCACCCTCATGCGCGCGGCGCAGGCGTGCACCGCGGCGGGCGCCACCCTGACGGCGGTGGCCGGGCGGCGGCGTTGGGGCGCGGTCGCCTCGGGGACGCTGCTGGCGGCCGGGTCGCTGCTCACCCGCTTCGGCGTCTTCGAGGCCGGTATCGCCAGCACCAAGGACCCGAAGTACGTGGTCGTCCCGCAGAAGCAGCGGCTGGCGGCACGGCAGCAGGAGCACGCCGACACGACGACGCGCTGACCCGGCGGCGGCTTCCGCAGCGCCGGCGGGCCGCCGGGTCAGCGCAGGGCGGCGCGGCCAGGCAGACGCACGACCGGGGGAGTCGCGCGGCTCGGTGACCACGGGCACACCTCGGTCCGCGTACCTTCCTGGCCATGTCGGGGACTGATCAGGCCGCGAGCCGGACCACGCCGCGGCCGCCCGGCGGCCTGCTGCGCTTCCGCAGCGACATCCAGGGGCTGCGCGCCGTGGCGGTGGGGCTCGTCGTCGCCGACCACGTCTTCGGCTGGCCGCACGGCGGCTTCATCGGCGTCGACGTCTTCTTCGTGATCTCCGGGTACCTGATCACCGCACTGCTCCTCCGGGAGCTCGCGTCGACGGGCACCGTCTCCTTCCGCGACTTCTACCTGCGCCGCGCCAAGCGGATCCTGCCCGCGGCCATGGCCGTGCTCGTGGTGACCGTCGTCGTCGGGTACCTGCTGTGGTTCCTGCCGCGGGCCAACCAGACCGCGGTGGACGCGCTGGCCGCGGCGCTGTTCGTCGAGAACTGGCACCTGGTGGCCGTCGGGGCGGACTACCTGCAGGCGCAGGGGCCGCCGTCGCCGGTGCAGCACTACTGGTCGCTCTCGATCGAGGAGCAGTTCTACGCGCTCTGGCCGCTGCTCCTGCTCGTCGCCTACGGCCTCTTCGGCCTCCGCCGCCGGCCGGGCCGGCTGGTCTGGATCCTCTGCGTCGGGATCGCGATCTCGCTGGCGTGGGCGGCCTACCGGACGGCCACCGCCCCGACGGCCGCGTACTTCGACACCCTCGCGCGCGCCTCGGAACTGCTGATCGGGGGGCTCGTCGCCGTCGTCGGGGGCCCGGCGGTCGTCGCCGACCGGTTCCGCGCGGGGCTCTCCGTCGGTGGGCTCGCGGTCATCTTCGGCTCCGCGGTGGTGATCTCGCCGTCCTCGGCGTTCCCGTTCCCGTGGGTGCTCGCGCCCGTGCTCGGGACGGCGATGGTGCTGCTGGCCGACCCGCCGCGGTCGGCGGCCACCGTCCTGCTGACCAACCCGGTCTCGCAGCGCCTGGGCCAGTGGTCGTACTCGATCTACCTGTGGCACTTCCCGGTCGTGGTGTTCGGGGTGGACATCCTCGGCAGCTCCGTCCCGGTGCAGGTGGCTCTCCTGGCGCTCACGCTGGCCCTCTCCGCGGCCTCCTACCGGTGGATCGAGCGGCCCGTCCTGGCGATGCGCCCCGCCTTCCGCCCGACCTCCGGGTGGTCCAGGCCCCGCCGCCCCGGGTACCTGCTGCCGGTCGGCGTCGCCGGGGTGCTGCTCGTGGTGGGTGCGGCGCAGTTCTGGGGGCCGGCGTGGCTGCGTGGCAGCGACACCGTCAGCGCTGGTCCGGCGGCCTCCACCACGGGGGAGCGGCCGAGCGCGGACCGGCTCGCGGAGCAGGTCGAGGCGGCGCTGGCCGCGGACTCCTGGCCGGACGACCTCACGCCTTCCCTGGACGGGCTCGGGCCCGCGCAGCAGGCGGAGGAGATGGGCACCGAGGCGCCGGGGTGCCGGAACACGGTGACGGCGGGAGGGGAGCCACTGGTCTGCCAGGACGGGCCGGCGGACGCGCCCAACACGGCGCTCCTGGTCGGTGACTCGGTGGCGATGAGCTGGGGGCCCACGGTCGACGCCATGTTCTCGGGCGACGACTGGCAGGTGCTCGGGCTGGGCTTCGCCTCCTGCCCGCTCGTCGACGTCGCCGCGGCGCCGCCGGCCGAGCCGCCCGGCTTCCCGGAGGACTGCGCGGCCGCGCGGGAGCGCACGCTCGAGTTCATCGAGGAGACCGCCCCCGACGTGCTGGTCATGTCGGCCGGGCAGGGGTACTTCGGCAACTTCGTCAGCGGCGCCACCGGCGACGACGCGATCGAGGAGTGGCAGCGCGGCCTGGAGTCGACCCTCGAAGCGGTGACGCCGCTCGTGGACTCCGTGGTGGTCCTCGGCAACCCGCCGCTGGGCGCCGACCCCCGCGCGTGCGGGGGACGCCTGAGCGGCCCGCAGGACTGCGTCCGGTCGATCAGCCGCGGCTTCCTGGACAAGACCGAGGCCGAGCGGGCCGCGGTGGAGACGCTCCAGGAGGCCGGGGCCGACGTCACGTACGTGGACACCCGGGAGCTGTTCTGCGCGGACGGCCGCTGCCCCGCCTTCGCCGGCTCCGTGCTGCTGCGCACGGACGAGACCCACCTGACCGCGGCCGCCGCGGACATGGTCGCGGCCGCCGTGCGGGAGATGGTCCCGGAGAGGGTCACCTCCTGAGCGCGGGCCCGCCCGCCCGCCCCGCCGGAGGCTGAAAGCCGTTCCGGGTGGTCGCTCTCTGCCCACTCAGGCGGGGCAGAGAGCGACTGGCCGGGGAGCGCCTCCTGCCCTGCTCAGACCCGGGCGACTCCCCAGCGAGCTCGCCACGCCGGGAGACGGGCCGCCCGGTCGTGGCCGGCAGCCCGCCCGCCGGCCAGGGGCCGCGGCGGGCCTACCCGAGGGGCGTGGTCTCGCGGCGGGCCGTCGGCGGCCGCCAGCCGGTGTTGTCGCGACGGGGTGCCTCCACGAGCTCGGGCTCGGCCGAGTCGACCAGAGCCCCGCGGCTCGGCGCGAGGTCGGCCGGGTCGAGGGTGATGGAGCCGAACCGCCCGTGGACCAGCGCCGGCACCAGATCCGGGCGTGCCCGGGCCATCTGCTCCTCCGCCGCCTCCGCGACGAGGACGCACGGGGTGCTGGCGGGGGAGCCCAGATAGGGCTGCGACGCCGCCCCCGGCATCGGCTGCCAGGGCACGCCCATCGCGCGCAGCAGCCGGCGGACCCGGTCATCGACGATGGTGACGAGTCCCGGGGCACCGCAGTTGCGCGCGTACCGCCAGAGGCCGTGGCAGAGCGCCACGCTGAGCTCGGCACCGGCCGCGCCGGCTCGGTACCGCGGGTCGACCACCAGGCTGCCCACATCCCACACCTCCTCGGGGGCGAGACCGACGGTGCCGAGGCTGTCGGCCACGGGCAGGTGCCACGGGTCGCCGGCGACGTCGAGCAGGGTCTTCACCGGGCTCCCGGCGTCGGCGACGATCAGCCGGGCGGTGCCCAGCGCGACGCCGCTGACGTCGTCGACCACCGCGACGAACCGCGACCGCGCCTCGTACGGGCCGTACTCCTCGTCCAGGAGCTCCGGCGTGTTGCCGAAGGCCTGGAGGAAGACGGCGGCCTCGACCTGACGGGCGGCCTCCCGCTCAGCCGGGGACTGCGCCACCAGCAGCCGGAGCCCCATGTCAGAAGCCCTTCGCGACGACGGTGCGCGCGTCGAAGAAGTCGGCGGTGAAGGCGACGGCGGTGTCGGGGTCGAACGCCTTGCAGGTGTAGATGTCCACCGAGAAGAACAGCCGTGGCTGCTCCCAGGCGTAGAAGTGCGCCCCGGAGGTCTCCCAGTGGATCCAGCCTGCCCAGCCGTAGAGGTCGGAGCGGTGCGTCACGGGCTCGAGGAGCTGCACCATGTCCACCTCGCGGGACAGCGCCGAGAGGTAGGTCCGGATCTGCGCGTCGTCGACGGGCGCGGCCGGGCAGCCCTCGATCACCAGTCGCTGGCGAAGGATCTCCGGGGCGAGCTCCCGCCAGGCGAGTGGATGAGAGACCAGGTCAGAGGCAGGGGAGGACGGCGTCACCCGCTCATAGTCCACACCCGGTAGCGCACGGTGTTCACCCAGGTCGGCGTGTCGCCTGGTCGTGCGTCCCCCGTAGGGCGTCGTCCTGACCCTCGGAGTCAGCGGGCGGTCGGCCCCCGCTGCAGCTGGGGGATCAGCGTCGCGTCGACGAGCCCGGAATCGGAGGCGGTCAGCCAGCGCAGGAAGTCCTCGACCGGCATGGGGCGGGCGATGGCGTAGCCCTGGGCGACGTCGCACCCCAGCCGGGCGAGGGCCGCGCTCGTCGCGAGGGTCTCGACCCCTTCGGCGACCAGGTTCAGGCCGAGGGCGTGGGCGAGCGCGACGGTGCTCTGCACGATCGCGGCCGCCCGGGGGTCGCGGTCGACGTCGGCGGTCAGGCTGCGATCGAGCTTGAGCTCGTCGGCCGGCAGGTGGCGCAGGTGGGCCAGCGAGCTGTAGCCGGTGCCGTAGTCGTCGATCGACGTGCGCACGCCGGAGCGGCGCAGGTCGGCGAGGACCGTGCGGCCGCGCTCGGGGTCGGCCATGAGCGTGTCCTCGACGAGCTCGAGGGTGAGCGCCCGCGGGGGCAGGCCGTGCCGGTGCAGCGCGGCGGCGACCTTGCCGGCGAGGTCGAGGTCGGTGACGTTGGCCGCCGAGAGGTTGACCGACACGGGGATCTCGCGGTCGGGCCACCACCGGGCGGCCGCCTCGAGCGCGAGCTCCAGCACCCGGTCGGTCAGGGGTCGCAGGAGGCCCGCCTGCTCGGCCGCCGGCAGCAGCGCGGCGGGGGAGAGCAGCCCGCGGGTCGGGTGCTCCCACCGGACCAGCGCCTCGGCGCCCACGATGCTGCCGTCGTGCATGTCCATCTGGGGCTGGAGGAAGACCCGCAGCTCGTCGCCGGCCAGCGCCGTCCGCAGCTCCTCCATCGTGCGCAGCCGGTCGCTGCCCGCGGTGCCGGTGACGGGGTCGGGCACGTAGACGTGCACCCCCTCGCGGGCGCGCTTGGCGCTGTACATGGCGACGTCGGCGCAGTGGAGCAGCTCCTCGACGGACGCCGCCGGGGCCGGCGCGGTGGCGACGCCGATGCTCACGCCGACGTGCAGCCGGACGTCGGCGACCGTGAAGGGCGCCAGCAGCAGGTCGCGCAGCCGCTCGGCCAGGGCGCGCGCGTCGGCGAGGTCCGCGGCCGGCATCAGGACGGCGAACTCGTCTCCGCCGAGCCGGGCCAGGACGTCGCCGGAGCGGAGGGAGCGGCGCAGCCGCGGGCCGATCTGGCGGAGCAGGTCGTCACCGGCGGTGTGGCCGAGGCTGTCGTTGATCTCCTTGAAGCCGTCGAGGTCCAGCAGCAGCAGGGCTGCGGGCTGGGCGGGCGTCGCCACGGTGATGACCCGCTGGGTCTGCTCCAGGAGCGCGCGGCGGTTGGCGAGCCCGGTGAGCTCGTCGGTCCGCGACTCCAGCTTGATCTGGTTGTACCCGCGCACCTCCCGGAAGGTGACGGCGATGCGGAGAACTCCGGCCAGCACGCAGCCGATGGCCAGCCACCCGGCGATGTCGGGCACGGGCTGCGACCAGGGGCTGAGCACGAGGAGGCTGGCGAACAGGCAGGCGAGGGGCACCGCCAGCAGCCGCCATCCGATGCGGGAACCGGTGGACCTGGCCGGGGGCGGCTGCTCGACCGCGCCCGCCGCGGCGGCGGCCGTCAGCACGATGCCGGCCAGCCAGCCGAGCTCCAGCGGGCCCCCGTCGACGTAGGTGCCCCGCACCTTGAGGGCGAACAGGACGAGGTCCGAGACGCAGATCAGAGCCAGCCCCGAGCCCAGCAGCACGAAGGTGCGGTCCAGGCGCACGCCGAGGATGGCGCCGATGGCCATCAGAACCGCGATGAGCAGGACGGTCGTTATCGGCGCGACCAGGTCGACGGCGGCCACCGGCGTCTCGCCGGGGTCGGTCAGGAGGTAGGGGCCCACCAGGAAGGCGACCCCCGCGGAGAGGCTGCCCAGCGCCGCCACCACGCCGTCCAGCCACATGCTCGGGTGGAAGTGGGGTACCCGGGCGCGGATCAGCACGACGAGGGGCACGTACACGAGCAGGTAGGCCGTGAACGAGACCACGTGGGACAGGGCGGAGGACGGCTCGTTGCCCTGCAGGCCGGCGGAGAGCACCCGCAGCGCGTTGCCGAACGCACCGAGGGTGAGCGCGACAGCGAGCGC
Source organism: Blastococcus sp. SYSU DS0669 (assembly GCF_054050895.1). Taxonomy (NCBI): domain Bacteria; kingdom Bacillati; phylum Actinomycetota; class Actinomycetes; order Geodermatophilales; family Geodermatophilaceae; genus Blastococcus; species Blastococcus sp. SYSU DS0669. The sequence continues at coordinate 28,689 of NZ_JBJHAE010000011.1, forward strand.
ACCCCAGAGCATGCGCTCGCTGCGCACGCGCCGTGCCGCGACCACGCAGGCGGCCGCGGCGGCGAGGTAGGGCAGGTTGTAGAGGACGACGTCGTAGGCGCGGTCCCAGGTGGCGCCGGCGGGACGCGGTCCGATGCCGGTGGCGAAGAGCGCGACCAGTCCGACGGTCAGGAGGAACAGGGAGCTGGGACGACGAGGCACGGCCCTCTCCTGATCTCGCTGGTCCATGGATCAGGACATCGGCGGCGGATCGGCTCCGCTGGACCCGTGCGCGCCCCGGCTCACCCGGAAGGGGCAGTCGCGCCGGCGGCCGGTGCCGGAGGGCGCACCCGGTCACGAGTCGTCGTCGGACTGCCGATGACACTCGCATGGACCGTGGGAACGGAGCAGGGCAGTCGCTGCGGGTGGCACCGGAGCTCGCGCCGACGGACGACACCTTGGTCCGCCGCAGTGCCGAGGCGGTGGCATACGGCCGCCATGCCGCGCCGCCGTCGGCCTACGGTCCGGCCGACGTCCACCGGCTGCTCCCCGTGCCGGCCGGTGGTCCGGCGGTGGCCCGAGCGGACGACGAGGTCGCTCCGATGCCGGCCGACCGTCCGGTGCAGGTCCACGCCGACCAAGACGGGTCTGCGGACACGGGGACGTCGAGGGCCACCGGCTTCCTGGCCCGCCTGCGCCTGCTCCCCAGGGCGGCGTAGCACCGACGGTCGCCGCACCGACCGCGGCTGCGGCGTCGTCGTCCGAGCCCCCCGCGCCACCCGATGGGCGGCGCCCCACCGGTACGCACGCGCACGTGGTGGGCCGGGTCTCGAGTGGCCCCGCGGATCCACGGTGCCCGGCTGACGCCGCCGACGTGCACCCATCGTCGAGGCCGCCCGCCCACCCCGGTCGCCGCATGGCGGCCTCACCAGGGCTTTTCCTCAGCACCGGCGACGCCAGTCGGGCAGTCGGCGACTCCCGAGTGTGACGAATCGCGGCGCGCCATAAAGTAGCACGCAATATGTGATGGTCATCACTGTCCAACCGGGCGTCGACGGTGGATCTTTCAACTACCGAGCTCGGTGCTCGGGGCTCAACGCTGAGCCGGGCAGGCGAAGAACCGTCGGCGATCAAGTGGTCGCCTCAGCCGACGGGAAGCCAGTGGCGAACCCAGGCCCTCCACGTCTCCACGTCAGAGGTAGTCCTGTCATGCCCTCAGCCCTGTCCCGCGCCCGGGACCTCGCCGCCACGCCTGCTCGCCGGCCGCTCGCCCGATGAGTCGCCGCGAACGAGCCGTCTGGTACGGCTCCGTCGTCTTCGGCGTCCTCGCGCTGGCGCTGTTCGCCCGCTTCTGGTTCGACCCCGACCGGCTGGCCGATGCGTCGCCGGAGACGCCCCGCTGGCTGGCGGTCGGCCTCTTCGTGCTGCTGACCCTGGTCGTGTGGCACCGGATCTTCATGGACGGGCTGGGCCACGTGCTGGCGCGGCGGATGCCTGTGTACGTGGCCCCGCCGTCTCCTGAGCCCGGCCTGCGGGTCGCCTTCATCACCACGTTCGTGCCCGGCAGCGAGCCGCTGTCGATGCTCGCCCGGACGCTCGAGGCCATGGTGGCGGCCGAGTACCCGCACGACACGTGGGTGCTCGACGAGGGGAACGACCAGGGCGCGCGGGAGCTGTGCCGCCAGATGGGGGTCCGGCACTTCAGCCGTCACGGTGTGGAGCGGTGGAACCAGCCGGAGGGCCGCTTCGCCGCGCGGACGAAGGGCGGCAACCACAACGCCTGGTACGAGGCGCACGGCCACCGCTACGACGTCGTGGCGCAGATCGACACGGACTTCGTCGCCACGCCCGATTTCCTCACCGCGACGCTCGGGTACTTCCGCGACGCCCGGACCGGCTGGGTGGTCACCCCGCAGATCTACGGCAACACCGGCACGCTCGTGTCCCGGGGGGCAGCGCAGCAGCAGTACACGTTCTACGGGCCGCTCCTCCGGTCGATGAGCGCCCGTGGCATGGCCATGATGCTGGGCGCCAACCACGTCGTCCGCGTCGCGGCGCTGGAGTCCGTGGGCTGGTACGAGGGTCACATCACCGAGGACCTCGCCACGGGCATCAAGCTGCACGCCGAGGGCTGGCGCAGCCACTACGTGCCCCGCGCCCTGGCCATCGGCGAGGGGCCGGGAACGTGGCTGGCGTACTTCAACCAGCAGGCCCGGTGGGCCTACGGCTGCTTCGCGCTGCTGCTCCAGGTGACCCCGCGCCGGCTCCGGGCCCTCGGCGTGCGCCGCGGTGGCCTGTACCTGTGGCTGCAGCAGAACTACTTCAGCGGCGTCGCCTTCGTGCTCGGCGCGGCCCTCATCGCCTTCTACTTCGCGACCGGCATCGCGCCGGCGGCGATCTCCCTGCTCCCGCTCGTGGTGGCCTACGGGCCCTACCTCGTCTGGCGGCAGCTGCACACCTTCTGGATGCAGCGGTTCAACGTGCGGCCGGAGCAGGAGAGCGGCTGGCAGTGGCCGGGGCGGCTGGTCGGCACGGTGGTGCAGCCGGTCTACGCGCTCGCGTTCGCCTACGTGCTCGTCGGCCGGCGGCTCAGCTTCAAGGTCACGCCCAAGGGCATCGGCTCCGAGCGGGTGACGCCCCTGCCGGTCTTCCGGCAGCACCTGGTGATGGCTGCGCTCATGGCCACGGCAATCGTGTGCGGTCTCATGCTGGGGCGCACGGGGTGGCCGATGCTGGCCTGGGCGACGGTCATCGTCGCGGCGATGGTGGTGGTGCCTCTCCTGGAGATGCCCACCCGCGTGGCCGCGCTGGCGGAACGCCGCACGGCGGCCGCAGTGGCCGGCAGGCACCGGGCCTTGGCGGGCCGGGGCGAGGTGGCCGTCGCCGGGGCGGGCCTCCCCCGTCAGGAAAGCCTGAACCACGTCGCCGTCCTGCCGCCGCGGGATGCGGAGCACGACGCGCGCCCGGTGCTTCAGCCGGTTGCCGAGCCGGCTCGGGCGGGCGCGAGAGCTCAGTCCGGGGCGTAGACCCGCACCCAGTCGACCAGCATGGTCGCGGTACGTGGCGTGGAGGCGTCAGGGGGGCCGGGGAGCCGGCCCCCCACCGCGACGTTCAGCAGCACGTACTGGGGGCTGTCGAACGGCCACGTGCCGCCGTCGGGCACGTCCGCCCGGCTCGCGGTACCGGTCGTCCGGCCATCGATGGAGAACGTGATCCGGTCGGCGGACCAGTCGGCTCCGTAGACGTGGAACTCCTCCGACAGCGGCTCGTCGACCGGGGTGACGACGCTCTGCATCCAGTTGGTGCCGTCGGGCCGCGGTCCGTGGACCGTCTGGAGCGCCTCGGTGGCCGGGCCGATCGACTCGATGAGGTCGATCTCCCCGCAGGCCGGCCAGCCGACGCGCTGGATGTCCTGGCCGAGTGTCCAGGCCGCCGGCCAGATGCCGTTGCCGGACGGCACCTTGGCCCGCACCTCGATGCGGCCGTGGTGGAACGTCCGGGCGCCGAAGGTGGTCACGCGGGCGGAGGTCCAGAGCGGATCGTCGGCGGGGCCGGTGGCGCGCGCGGTGATCGCGAGGTTGCCCTCGCCGTCGAGCGCCAGGTTCGCGCGCTCGGCGGTGTACGTCTGGAGCTCCTCGTTCCCCCAGCCGCCGCCCCCGAGCTCCGGCGACCACACGTCCGGGTCGGGCGGGCTGCCCGCCGGGCCGTCGAACTCCTCGGCCCACAACAGGGCACGGTCGTCCGACCGGTCGGCGCCGCAACCGGCGAGCCCCGCCACCAGGGCGAGGCTTCCGGCGGTCGCCACCAGCCGTGTCGTCATGCGCACGGAGTCCATCGTCCCAGCCCGCGGGCGGCGCCTGCGCGCGCTCGAGCAGCGCCGCCCCTTGGGCCGGGCGATGCGCGGCCTGCGCTCAGACGAGTCCGCTGTCGATCGACTGCTGCCACGCCATCTCGTCGATGACGGCGCGCTTCTCGACGTCATCGAAGCGCATCTTCTTCCAGCGGCCGTCGGCGCCGTTGTTGGTGCTCCTGCGGTGCCACTCGCCCTTGCGGGTCAGGAACCAGGACCGGCCGTGGAAGTCGGGCCCCTCGAACGCCCAGCCGGTCAGGCGGGTGAGGCCGGTGCGCCGGCGCTCGGCCTCGCGTGCGTAGGGAAGCAGGTAGAGGCAGACGTCGGTCAACTGCGCCGCGGAGAGCCGACGAAGCTGGTGGACCGCCGAGCGCACCTCCTGCTCGGTGCGCCGCTCGTCGCGGGCGTAGAGCAGCCAGACGGCGTCCTCGTCGGCGAGCTCGAGCAGGGTGGTGCGCTGCCGCAGCCGCTCGGCCTCCGCGGCGGCTGCCTCCTCCTCGCGGCGCTTCTCCTCGGCGGCCGCGGCGGCGCGGGCGCGAAGCCGGGCGTTGGCCAGGTCGCGGTCGCACACCCGCCAGCCCTGCCAGAGGTCGGAGTGGGCGGCGCAGACGGCTCGGGTGCACTCGGTGCACTCACCGATCGCGGGCTCGCCGCAGCGGCAGGTGGCCGCGTCGTCGTCGCGGGTCTGGATGTAGACGGTGCCGCAGCGACGAGTCTCCGCCTGTGACGAAACTGCCGGGACGTCCCCGTCGGCGGGAGCGCCGACGAGTTGGTCGACACGGACGTCGGCGTCGCACCGCCAGTAGCCGGTCAGGATCTGCGTGCGCGTGGCCGTCGCCCCACACGAGGGACAGGGCATACGGCCAGGCTAGAAGCGCGACCCGCCCCGAGCCGGGACCCTAGTGGCGTTGGAGTCTCCGCCGGCACCCTTGTCACATGTGCCACACTCAAGCCCTCCGGGTCGCTTTTCGTGGGGTTGTCGCGCCTACTTGTGCATCGACACGCTGCGCTGCATCGGCCGCGGGGATCAGGCCGCGGACAGCATGAGCGGATGGACGATTTCAGCGAGAGCATCGTCGCCTGACTGCAAATACACTTTGCTCCCCTCCATGTTCGCGGCCCCGGGGGCGGGGATGCACTTTGCTACCGAGCGGGGATGCACTTTGCTACCGAGTAAGGGCGGCGCAACTGCCCCTCCGCGTGGGCGTAGTCATCGTCCGAGACTCCGAAGGGGCGCGGTGGTGACTCTCGTTCTTGGAGTCCAACGGATTCGGGCCGGGCCTGGGCCGCATGGCGTCCGCTAACCCATCGCTGGTGCGGCCTCGTCAAGGGGGCCGGGCGCAGTGGGCGCCGTCGACTCATCGATGGTCGAGGGCCGGCGGCGCGGGGCGGCCGAGCTTGCCGCCAGATCCGGGGTCGGCTCAGGGGGCCGAGTCGTAGCCGCACTGCTGCATGCTGTCCGACCTCCGCGAGTACCCCATCGGGCGGTGACTTCACCGACCGAAACGTGTCAGCGCGGGACGTCGGGAAGCGCCTCGTCGGCGAACTCGCCGGCGTTGTGCCCCAGCGAGTCGCTGCGCAGGTAGCCCCACATCCGCTCGGACGCGTTGCCGTCGAGGTAGACGACGCTGGCCGCCCCCTCCGTGCCGGTGCCCAGCACCGGGGCGGTGAAGTAATCGATGTCGCCCGGCGTCACGCCCCGCATCGAGTACGCCATGCTCACCAGGTCAGCGTTGCTCAGGGTGTCATCCACGCTCACGGCGCTCGTGATGGCGAGCATGGCCGCGTCGAGCTTCGGCGGGCTGGTGAAGGTCTCGGAGCTGAACAGCTTGTCGAACATGGCCCGCAGGTACTGCTGCTGCCGCTTCACCCGGTCGAAGTCCCCGCCGGGCAGGCCGTAGCGCTGCCCGAGGTACCAGCGAGCCTGGTCTCCGTTCAGGTGGTTCATCCCGGCCTCGAAGGTGTACGGGCCGTTCTGCGTGGTCTCGGCGACCACGACGTCCACGCCGCCGAGGTCGTCGGTCACCTGGATCAGGCCCTCGAAGTCGATGGCGACGTAGTGGTCGATGCGCACCTGGGTCAGTTGCTCGACGGTCTGCACGAGCAGCGACGGCCCGCCGAAGGCGTAGCTGGCATTGATCTTGTTCATGCCGTGGCCGGGGATCTCCACCCACGAGTCGCGGGGGATGGAGATCAGCTGGGCGTGCTTCCGGTCCGCCGAGAGGCGGGCGAGCATGATCGCGTCCGACCGACCACCGGGGTCGGCGCCGTCCGCGGCCGCCACGCGGGTATCGGAGCCGACCAGCAGGAAGGTGATCGGGTCCTCGGCGGCGCTCTGCTGCGGGGTGGCCGGTGCGGGGCGCGCCTCCCCCTCCAGGTCGGCGAACACGTCGGAGACCCGGTCGATGTTGCCGGCCCACCGGTCAGCGAGGAACCAGAACCCGCCGCCCATGACCAGCCCGACCACCAGCGCCAGGATGCCGAGGCCAATGAGCACCCGCCGGAGGCCCCTCCGGCGGGGAGGATGCGGCTCGGCGCCGTCCGCGTGGTCGTCGCCGGAGATCAGAGGGAGGGGCGACGTGTCCCGCCCGCCCTGCTCCGGCGCGCCGTTCTCGTCGCTGCGCATTCCTCGGACCCCCGTCGTCGTCGAACCCGGCCGAGGGTACGGCGGCGTCACAGGGGCGTGGTCGGACCCTGCCCCGTGGGGGTGACCTCAGGCGCGGCCGTGGCTGCAACCGGACGACGTGCGACGGAGGCGGCCGCTCAGGCGGAGCGGTCGTACGGCTCGGCGGGGCGCGGAGGGCTTCCGGCCACGGCGCTGTGCCGGATCCGGCGGGGGTCGTCGTCCGGAGGAAGAGCCGGGCGGGGAAGCGGCGGATCGGTGAACAGCCCGCTGCCGATCTCCACGTGGCGGTCCCGGGCGGCCTGCGTCCGTTCGTCGGCCAGGCGGATGCTGCGTCCGATGACGAGAGCGACGGCCAGGGCGACGGCCACCCACACCACGATGAGGATCAGCACCCAACTCATGGGCTCTTCCTAGGTGTCGCCGACTGTCGCCGGATCCGACTGGGACGGTGCCGTTCCCCGTGGCTCAGCTACTGCCCTCGAAGGTACGTGCGCATGCCCTGAAGCGTGTTACGGCTTCGAGACAACATCGACCCCCAAACCTGGTGGAGCGCCTGGGCGGTCGTCGCGCCGAGCGACGGGGGCGTCGAATCCAGTGATTCTGCTCGGCACCGCGGCGGCGCTCGCGCGCCGGCGAGAGCGGGCGACGCGAGCGCACCAGTTCGGCGGAGAGCGGGAGCGGTACGGCTAGCGGGACGGGGTGTGGCCTGCGCCGCCGGTGCTCACCGGCAGCGAGCCGCCGCGCAGCCGCCGCTCCAGCGGCTTCTCGACGACGGTGAACAGCACGTAGGCGCTGGCGATCGACACGACCAGCGCCAGCACCGTCGCCCCCAGCGCGACCGCGAGGGTGGTCGGCATCAGCACGTAGTCCACCGCCCTGATCACCAGCTGGTGGGTCAGGTAGAAGGCGAACGACCACTCGCCGAGCTTCACCAGCACCGGGTGTCGGAAGATCGACGGTCGTCCGTCCAGGTCGGCCTGCGCCGCCGTCGCGATCGTGAGCGCGAAGGGGATGAACGGGATGGCCACCCAGATGAGGTACGCCGGGGCGTAGGCGGCGACGACGTAGGCGACGGCGACCAGCGCCAGCGAGCCGCCCAGCCCGATCCGCCGGATGCGGCGCCCCTCCTTGATCCACAGGGCGATCAGGATGCCGAGGCAGAACTCCCACAGGCGCTGCACCGGGAAGATGAAGATCGCCCAGTCGGCCACCGTCTCGCCGTGGGTGAGCGGCGCCAGCACGATCGGCGGCACGATCACCAGCACGCACAGCACCCCGGCCGCCCACCAGCGCGCCCGCTGCGAGAGCCGCAGGGCCTGCACGATGAGCAGCGGGAACATCGCGTAGAAGAACATCTCGCAGGAGATCGACCACGTGACGCCGTTGCCGGCCCAGTAGTACTCGTTGTCGGGGATCCACGCGTGCAGCCCGACGAACGACGGCGCCATGTGCCACAGGAGCTCCCCGGTCTCCTCCGGCCGGGCCAGCGCGTTCAGCGGGATGAACGCGATCACCGCCACCCAGTACGCCGGCGCGATACGGGCGAACCGGCGCCGGTAGAACGGGCCCGCCTTGTCACCCGGGCGGTGGGTCCACGTGAGCACGAAGCCGCTGAGGATGAAGAAGAAGCTCACCCCGGCCGCGCCCGGCTCGAGGAAGGGGTAGACCGCGTCCCCCACCGGCGTCGTCTCGAACGTCGCGATCGTGTGCGAGCCGAACACCAGCAGCGCGGCGATGAACCGGAGCCCGGTCAGCGAGTCCAGCCGGGCGGTCGGCCGGGCGGGGGTGGGCCCGGACGACGAGGCCCGGGGCCGGGCGGGGACCGCCGCCGGGCGCTCGCCCGCGCGCTGATCGGCCGAGCCGGCTGAGGTATCGCGGGACGTCGTGCCGGGACGCGGTGCCGACACCGCTAGCCCTCCCGAGGTGCACAGGGCACCTCGGGCTCGTCGATCGAACGCCCGGGGAAGATCATCACCTCCAACAGTAAGGCCTGCTCGCTCTCGCCGCTGTACGCCGGGGAACACGGGACGTGAACACCTCGTTCCCCGGTGCGTGGCGGTGACTCTGCGGTCACGGGCTCTCGATGAGTAACCTCGGGCACCCCGCCCGTGGTCACCCGGCGCGGGTTCGCACCGCGCGAGCCGGCCGCCGTCCGGGGCGCTGCGCCGCCCACCGCGCCGACCAGGACGAAGAGGGAACCGTTGTGACACGTGGACGCTGCTCGCTCCCGCTCGCCCTGGTGGTGACGGCGTCGCTGGTCCTGAGCGCCTGCGGTTCGAGCGGCCCCGACGAGAGCGAGGGCCAGGGCGAGGCCCCGCACGCCACCGCCGAACCGACGTCGACCCCGATCGAGAGCACGGCGATCCCGCGGTCCGACCTCGAGCCGGTGCCGACGACGGGAGACCGGTTCAACCCGTCGCGGTCGAGCGCGGCATCCCCCTCCGGCTCGGAGTCGCCCGACGAGACGCCGGAGCCCGTGCAGGTGTGGAGCTACGCCGACGGCGACCTCGACGACTGGAGCGAGGTCCAGGCCGCCCGGCCCGAGCAGGTACGCGTCGTCGACGAGCCGGTCCGCCCCGGCTACGAGTACTCCGCCGCCTTCTCCGCCCGCCCGGGCGATTTCACCTTCGGCGTCGACACCACCATCCGCGGGGAGGTGCGCTCGACCATCGAGGAGGCCGGCGCCCCCCGCGAGGGCGACGTGCAGTGGTACTCGTGGTCCACCTACTTCCCCGAGGACTTCTTCTGGGACGGCGGCGACGAGTTCCTCATCTACACGCAGTGGCACCAGACGGCCAACGAGGGCTCGCCCAACGTCGACCTCTGGGTGACCGACGGCCCCGATCCCGAGATCCGCCTCTCGCTGCGCGGCGGCCTGCTCGGCCAGGAGTCCGCGCAGTACGTCGCCACCTACGACCTGGGCCCGCTGGTGCTGGGGGAGTGGCTGGACCACACCGTCCGCATCGAGTGGTCCACCGACCCCGACAAGGGGAACGTCCAGGTGTGGATCGACGGCGAACGCCTGGTCAACGCCGTCGGGGCCACCCTGTTCGAGGGCCAGAGCATCTACTTCAAGCAGGGCATCTACGCGGCCAGCAACACCCGCCGCGAGCACACCGTCTACTTCTCCGACGCCCGCTGGGGCGAGTCGCGGGAGAGCGTCGCCCTCGAGCCCGCCGCGGACTGAGCTACTGCGCCGCCGACGCCGGCGAGCCCAGCGGGTTCTTGCCGGTCGGGGCGTTCCCCCGGGGGTCGACGGGTTCGACGTCCGGATCGTCGGGCGTCCCCTGCTCCGCCGGGGGCGTCTGCGGCACCACCCGGACGGCGACCAGCCAGCTCACCAGCGACATCGTCGCCGCGGCGATCACCAGCCCCGCCATCAGGCCGTTCCGGCCCCAGACGGCGGTGAGTGCGACGGGCAGGACCACCGCGATCGGCGCGACGGCGATGCGCACGCGCAGCGCGGCCGCGGTGTTGCGGGAGCCGCGCATCGCCAGCAGCGCCCCGTGGGTGACGCCGAAGAGCACCATCTGCGCGCTGACCGCGGCCACCAGCCAGCCCGAGCCCCACGACTCGCCGAACAGCGCCCGCCCCACGCTCTCCGGCAGCAGCACCAGCGCCGTCCCGTAGACGACCGCCACCCCGGCCAGCGCCAGCGACGCCATCCGGCCGATCCGCAGCGCCCGGCGCGCGTCGGCCTCCACCGCGCTCGCCACCATCGGCAGGCAGATGACGCTCGCCGCGGCGACGGTGATGTTCAGCGGCCCGTTGGCGACCTGGGCCGCCTTCAGCTGACCGAGCAGCGCCGTGCCGGCCACCAGCGGCAGCACGAAGATCGTCAGCTGCCCGGAGCCGGAGGAGAGCGCGAAGTCGCCCAGCAGCGGGCCGGACACCGGCCACATCGCCTTCAGCCGCGCCCGCAGCCGCACCGGCTCGCGCCGGATGCCGAAGGTCACCAGCCCGATGACGTCGGCCAGCAGCGCGCCGAGGATCCACAGCGCCAGGACGGCGGCCGTGCCGGCTATCGCCCCGGTGAGCGCCAGGACCGTCGCGACGACCATGACCACCAGCCACACGCCGTCCAGCAGCACGGCCCGGCCCGGCCGCTGCTCCAGGAAGCCGACGTACCGCAGCGCGTCCTGCAGCAGCAGGACCGGGAGGCCGAGGAAGAACACGGCCCAGGCCAGGTCCAGCGGCGTGGCCAGCAGCAGCAGCCCGACCGGGATGCCGAGCGCGCCGACCGCCGTCGCCGACACCGCCGCGACCAGGTGCACCGGCGCGCCCTTGAGCACGTTGCGCTGGGTGATGAGCAGCGGGTCCAGGACGGCGGCGCGCGTGCCGCCCAGCAGCAGCCAGTAGATGCTGTAGATCAGCGCGAACTCACCGAAGACGGCGGCGCTGACGCCGGTGGCGATCGCCACCGACAGCAGCATGTTGCTGGCGCTGGAGATCGCCTGGTCGGCGACGGTGAGGCCCCGGCTGACCAGCTTGCCCCCGCGCACGGCCCGGCCGACCCGTCGGATCACCATCGGCGGGTCGGCGGCACGGCAGGGGGAGTCGGCGGGACGGGGATCAGCCGGCCCGCCGGCCGAGCGCCCGGTAGCTCCAGCCGGCCGCGGTCCACGCCTCGCGGTCGAGCGCGTTGCGCCCGTCCAGGACGCGCTTCTGCTTGACGACCCGGCCGAACGCCACCGGGTCGAGCTCCCGGTACTGCTTCCACTCGGTGAGCACCAGGACGGCGTCGGCGCGCTCGGCGGCCTCCTCCGGGGTGGCGGCGTAGTCGAGCTGCGGCCACAGCCGCTGGCTGTTCTCCACCGCGGCCGGGTCGGTCACCCGCACGACGGCGCCCTGCAGCTGCAGCTGGGCGGCGACGTTGAGCGCCGGGGAGTCGCGGATGTCGTCGCTGTCGGGCTTGAACGCCGCCCCCAGGACCGCGACCCGCTTGCCCAGCAGCGAGCCGTCGCAGACCTCGCGGGCCAGCTCGACCATGCGGATGCGCCGGCGCATGTTGATGTTGTCGACCTCGCGCAGGAACGTGAGCGCCTGGTCGGCGCCCAGCTCACCGGCGCGGGCCATGAAGGCGCGGATGTCCTTGGGCAGGCAGCCGCCGCCGAAGCCGAGGCCGGCGTTGAGGAACTTGCGGCCGATCCGGTCGTCGTAGCCGATCGCGTCGGCGAGCAGCTTCACGTCGGCGCCGGTGGCCTCGCACAGCTCGGCCATGGCGTTGATGAAGGAGATCTTCGTGGCCAGGAACGAGTTCGCCGCCGTCTTCACCATCTCGGCGGTGGCGTAGTCGCTCTCGACCTTCGGGGTGCCGCGCTCGACGATCGTCGCGTACACCTCGTCGAGCAGCTTCCGCGCGGTGTCGCCGTCGGCACCGGCCGGAAGGCCGTAGACCAGCCGGTCGGGGTGCAGCGTGTCCTGGACGGCGAAGCCCTCGCGCAGGAACTCCGGGTTCCAGGCCAGCAGCGCGCCCGGCGCCTTGTCGGCGATCAGCTCGGCGAGCTGCGCGGCGGTGCCCACCGGCACCGTGGACTTGCCGACGACGAGCTCGCCGGGCGCGAGGACGTCGAGCAGCGACTCGACCGCGCCCTGCACGTAGCGCATGTCGGCGGCGTACTCGCCCCGCTTCTGCGGGGTGCCCACGCAGACGAAGTGGACGGTGGAGCCCGCGGCGTCGGCGAAGTCGGTGGAGAAGCGGAGCCGCCCGGTGCCCAGCGTGCGCTCCAGCAGCTCCTCGAAGCCCGGCTCGAAGAACGGTGCCTCGGCCTTCGACAGCGAGGCGATCTTCGCCTCGTCGACGTCGATGCCGACGACGTCGTGACCCAGCTCGGCCATCGACGCGGCGTGCACGGCTCCCAGGTATCCGCAGCCGATGACCGAGATCTTCACGCAGTGCTCCAGGTGGTCCGAGTGTGGGGTGGGACCGGCAGCCCGGTCCCGGGTCTCCCCGTCCGTCCGTGTGCAGGCCCCCGCCATGTTCGACCACGCGAGGGCCCGAACGCCAGCGGAGCCGCCACGGGAGGCGGAGAATCGTCCGTGCAGGTGGCGGAGCACCCGAACGGGTGTGACCGCCGTCGCTGCGCACCCGGGTGGATTGCGGGGGCGTGGCATTGTCGAGGGTCGGCCCGCGTGCAACGCTGCGCGGCGGACCGGGAGGAACCGTATCGGCCGGGGAGCGGAGGGGTCGAGGTGGGCGACGCGCTGACCAGGACCATGCCGCGCACCCTGGCCGTCTGCGTGCTGGTGGTCGCCGGCCTGACGTACGCCGCGGCCTACGAGCCGGTGCTCGTGCTCCTCGCGGTCGTCGGCGTCCCGGTGCTGGCGTGGGGCGTCCGCCACCCCAAGCGCTTCATCGCGGCCGCCGTCCTGGTCAGCCTGTTCGGCAAGACGGCGGCGCAGATCACCGGCAGCTCCGCGGTGGACCTGCTGGACGAGCTCGCGATCGCCGCCTCCGTGCTCGTGTGCGTCGGGCCCCGGCTGGTCCGAGGGCAGCCGATCCGGAGCTTCCCGGGCCTGGGCCTGTTCGCCCTCTACGGGGCGCTCGGCGTGGTCAGCGGGCTCGTGGCCGACGTGCCGCTGGTCGTCCTCGGCTCGGGGGCCGCGCTCGCCGGCAAGGGGATCCTGCTGGCCCTGGCCGTGGCCCAGCTGCAGTGGACCAGCGACGACGTGCGCCGCCTGGCCAAGGGCGGGGTCGGCGTCCTGCTCTTCATCATCGCCTGCTGCCTGGTCAACCTCGCCATCCCGCAGACCTGGCAGAGCACGGTCGGCAACATCGACCAGCTCAGCTTCCGCGCCGCCATCCCCTCGCTCATCGGCCCGTTCGTCGAGCCCGGCACGCTCGGGATCATGGCCGCGCTGGGCTTCCTCGGGGTCGTCGCGTGGAACACCACGATGGGCTCCACCCGCTTCACCTGGCTGCTCGCGGGCGGAATGGCCCTGGTCGCCGTCCTCTCCTTCCGGCGCAAGACCTGGCTGGGGATGATGGGCAGCTTCCTGTGGCTGAGCTCGCGGGCGGGGCGCCCCGGCGTCTTCGCGACGGCGGTCACCGTCGTCGTCGCCATCGTCATCCTGTTCTGGTCGACGCTGCTCAACGCGATCCAGGGGATCGTCGCCACCTACGTCGACCAGTCCGAGGGCACCGCGGCGCGCACCCTGATGACCCGCGACTCCTTCTTCGTCGCCCAGGACTACTTCCCGCTCGGGGCCGGATTCGGCCGCTTCGGCTCCGACACCGCCTCGGAGTTCTACAGCCCGCTCTACCTCGAGCGCGGCTACCAGTACGTGTGGGGCCTCTCCGAGCGCACGGGCAACGCGATGTTCCTCACCGACACCATGTGGCCGGCGGTGCTCGCCGAGAGCGGCTTCATCGGGATGCTCGCGTTCCTGGCGGCGCTCGTCGTCGTCTTCCGGCGGCTGAGCACGCTCTCGCGCGACAGCGAGCCCGCCGCCCGCTTCCTCGGCCTGACCGGCATCGCCTGGATCGTGCAGTACCTGCTCGAGTCCACCGGCAACCCGGTGTTTGTCTCCCCGCCGTCCTACATCCCGCTCTTCCTCCTGATCGGTCTGCTGGGATCGTTCGGTGCCCGGTCCGCCGACAGCGACGCAGGAGCCGACCGGCCCGCCGCCGACCCCGGCTCGGCCGACCGGCGGGGAGCGGGCCGCGTGGCCCGCGTCACCCGACCGGCGCCCGTCGGCTGACGCCGTCCACACCAACCGGCGAAAAGGCGCGCGCGGAGGCGGTTGCGCCGCCGCGCCCCATTACGCTTCGGTGGTGCCACCACGACGCGATCGAGCCGAACCGGCAGGTGAGAGGGTGGAGCTGTCCGCCGCGCTGAGCGGCAAGCGGGCGCTGCTGGTCGCCTCGACCGGTGGTCACCTCGCGCAGATCGTCCGCTGGGCCGAGCGGTTCGGCCTTCAGCCGGACTCGGTCTTCGCCACGTTCGACTCCGAGCAGAGCCGGTCGCTGCTGCGCGGCCGCCGCGTGGTGACCCTCGACTACGTCCCCCCGCGGGGCCTGGCTCCGGCGGTCCGCGCCGGCCTCCGGCTGCACCGGGAGGTGCGCCGCGAGCGCTTCGACGTCGTCCTGAGCACCGGGGCCGCCGTCGCGATCCCCGCGTACGCCATCGCGCAGCTGCGCCGCATCCCGTTCGTCTACATCGAGAGCGTCTCCCGCTTCGACGGCCCCTCCGCCACCGGCCGCATCCTCGAGCGGCTGCCGCGGGCGCAGCGCTACTGCCAGCACGCCGCCTGGGCCGACCGCCCCGGCTGGCAGCTCGGCCCCTCGCTGCTCGACGACTACACCGCTGTCCCCGCGACCGACCGCCCCGCCCGCAACGGCGACGGCCGCCGCATCTTCGTCAGCCTCGGCACGATCAAGCCGTTCCGCTTCGACGCCCTCGTCGACGCCGTCCGCGACCGGCTGCGCCCCGGCGACACCGTCACCTGGCAGCTGGGCGCCACGACCCGCGACGACCTGCCCGGCGACGTGAACCTGGAGCTCCGCTCCGAGGAGTTCGACCGGCTGGTGGCCGAGAGCGACGTCTTCGTCACCCACGCCGGCGTGGGGACGCTGCTCCGCGCCCTCGAGCTCGGCGTCCGGCCCGTCGTCGTCCCGCGGCTGGCCGAGCGCGGCGAGCACGTCGACGACCACCAGGTGCAGGTGGCCCGCGAGCTCGCCGAGCGCGACCTCGTCCTGCTGCGCGCCCCCGGCGACCTGACCTCCGACGAGCTCGACCCCTCCGGCGTGGTGATCCGCCGAGCCGGGGACACGCCGGCGTGAGCCGCCCCTCGCGACCCGCCCTGCGCGTCACGCAGATCGGCAACGCGTCGCAGGGGCGCGGTGGTGTCTCCTCCGTGGTGCGCACCATGAACACCTGGGCGGGGCCCGACCTGGAGATGCGGGAGTGGCCCTCCTACTGGCACGGCGACCGGCGGCGCACCCTCGCCACCTTCGCGCGCACGGCGCTGAAGGTGCTGACCGACCGGGTGGAGCCCACCGACGTGTGGCACTTCCACCTGACGCAGGAGGGCTCCTTCCTCCGCGAGGGGCTGCTGCTCGCCCTCGCCCGCCGGCGCGGGGTCTGCTGCACCGTCCTCGTGCACGGCTCGCAGTTCGTCGCGTTCGCCGAGGGCAACCGCCGGCTCGCCCGCCTGGTGCTGCGCCAGCCCGCGGTCGTCTTCGTCCTCACCGACCCCGCCGCGGAGGTGCTGCGCTCGCTCGGCATCGACGCCGTCCGGGTCGCCAACTCCGTGCCCATCGAGGAGGAGCCGGTGGGGTCGGGCCGCTCGGGCTTCGTCTTCGCCGGTGAGATCGGGCCGCGCAAGGGCGCCGACGTGCTCCTCGACGCGTGGTCGGCCGCCCGGCCCGACGGCCAGCAGCTCGTCCTCTTCGGCGACCTCGCCCCCCAGTTCCAGCTGCCGGAACCGCTGCCGCACGGAGTCGTGTTCGAGGGGCCGGTCTCCCCCGAGGCGGTGCGCGCCCGGCTGCGGACGGCGACCGCGCTCGTCCTGCCCAGCCGGGCGGAGGCGATGCCGATGATCATCCTCGAGTCGATGAGCCTGGCGACGCCGGTCATCGCCAGCGACGTCGGCCAGATCGCCGAGGTGGTCCACGACACCGGCATGGTGGTGCCCCCGGCCGACGCCGACGCCCTCGGGACGGCGATCCGCACGATGGCCGGCTCCCCGGAGCTGGCGCAGGGCCTCGGGCGCCGCGCGTGGGACCGTGTACGGGCGCGGCACTCCAACGCCGTCGTCCGGCGGGTGTTCGTCGAGCACTGGGACAGGTGTGTCGGTGCGACACGTACGGGTGAGGCTCCCCCCTCGGATCCGCCGGATATCTAGCCTGGACTGCTCAGCAACTGCTTGGGTCGGCTGGACGGCAGTGCTGAGCCCGGCTGCAACCCACGTCAGTGGGTGTCGATCATCGGAGACGAGGAAGTAGTGGAACTCAGAGACACCATCGCGGCGCTCAAGGCCGGGTGGTTCCTGCCCGTGATCGGGATCCTGCTGGGCGGCGGGGTCGGGGCCGCGACCGCGCTGACCATGACGCCGACGTACACGTCGGGCGCGCAGCTGTGGGTGACGTCGACCGACGCCACCTCCACCACCGCCGCCTTCCAGGGCAGCCAGTTCGCCCAGAACCGCGTCGCCTCCTACGTGCAGATCCTCGGCAGCGAGCGCCTCGTCGACGGCGTCATCGAGCGGCTCGACCTCGACCTCCCCGCCGGGGCCGTGCAGGAGCGGATCGCGGCCGCCGTGGTGCCCGACACCAGCGTCCTCGACATCACGGTGACCGACACCTCGCCCGAGCGGGCGCGGGACCTGGCGGCCGCCGTCGCCGCCGAGTTCACCGAGCTGGTGGAGGAGGTCGAGGCGACGACGACGACGCCCACCGACCCCGCGGTCGACCCGGTGACCACCATCCCGGTCAAGGTGACCGTCCTGGACACCCCCGAGGTCGCCTCGGAGCCCTCGTCGCCGGACCTGTACGCCAACATCGCCGTCGGCGTCCTCATCGGCCTGCTGGTCGGGCTGGTGCTCGCCTACGCGCGGGTGCGGCTGGACCGCTCGGTGCGCGACGGGAAGGTCGCCGCCGAGGTGGCCGGCGCCCCGGTGATCGGGACCATCGCCCGCGACTCGAAGCTCGGGTCGTCGCACGTGCTGGAGCGGAACAGCCGGTCGGCCAACGCCGAGGCCTTCCGCCAGCTGCGCACCAACCTGCAGTTCCTCAACGTCGACGAGCCCCCCCGCGTGATCATGGTGTCCAGCGCGGTCGCCACCGAGGGCAAGAGCACGCTCGCCGTCAACCTCGCCCTCACCCTGGCAGAGGGCGGCCACCGGGTCGCGCTGGTGGAGTCCGACCTGCGCCACCCCCGGGTGGTCAAGTACCTCGGCCTCGTCGACGGCGCGGGGCTGACCAGCATCCTCGCCGGCGCCGCCGACCTCGACGACGTGCTGCAGCCCTACGGCAGCACCGGGTTGTCGGTGCTCGCCGCCGGGTCCATCCCGCCCAACCCCAGCGAGCTGCTCGCGTCCAGCCAGCTCCGCACCCTGGTCGAGCAGCTGCGGGCCACCCACGACTACGTCATCGTCGACACCCCGCCGCTGCTGCCGGTCGCCGACGCCAGCGCCGTCGCCGTCGCCATGGACGGCGTGCTGCTGTCGGTGCGCCAGGGCAAGACCCGGCGGGAGGAGCTCGAGCGCGCCGTCGCGATCCTCGACCGGGTCGGGGCGCGGACCCTGGGGGTCATCCTGAACATGGCCCCCGCGTCGTCGACGCCGCAGGCCTACGGCTACGACGACGAGACCCCCACGGAGCCGGACCCCAAGCCCCGGCCCGCCGCCGTCCAGGAGATCCCCCAGGCGCCGGGCAAGCGAACCGGGGGCGACCGCGGAACCCAGCCCGGTGGCGCGACGCGCGTCGAGGTGCGGGCGGCCGAGCCGGCCGCCGACGGGCCGACCGCCGTCCCGCCGGCCTCGCGCACGCCGCGCACCGTGGGCGAGCCCACGGCGGCCGAGAGCAGGGACACGCCCAGCCGGAGCTGATCCGGGGTGGGCGGCGCGCAGCCGCCGACACGGATGTGACCTACTCCGCTGACGCAGCGTAGGCGCACACTTTCGTTACGTACAGTTATGTCGTGAGCGGGCCAAATCGTCTCCGAGCGGCTAACGTCATCACCTGGCGGCTCGACCGGCCAGGCAATGGTGCCTCACTGATCGCGCGCGGCCACTCTGTGTGATCGTGGGTGGGTCGGTGCGTGGACGGTCGTCGCCACGACGACCACACGCACCCAGGGAGTTCGGTATCTCCATGCACGTCACTCACGACCACACCGTTCGTGAGGTGCTGCCGACCACGGGGCGGTCCCGCTTCCCCGGCCTGCGCCGCCTGCGCGGCGAGGGCACCGCGGCGCGCCGGGCCTGGCGCGCCGCCTACGTCCGCAGCATCGTGCTCGGGGACGCCGCCGCCGCCGTGCTCGCGGCCACCATCGGCTACTTCGGCCGGTTCGGCACCGACGTCGACGGCGCGGCCCAGTACTCGCTGTGGGCTGCGCTGGCGATGCCCGTCGTGTGGGTGGCCGCGATGCACATCGGCCGCAGCTACGAGGAGCGCTTCCTCTGGGTGGGTGCCGAGGAGTTCCGGCGGGTGCTGCACGCCGCCGCCGTCCTGCTGGCCGCGGTCGCCGTCGTCTCCTGGGGCCTGGACCTGCGCGTCGCCCGGGGCTTCGTCGTCATCGCCCTCCCGCTGGCGACGCTGCTGACGCTGCTGCAGCGCTACCTGCGCCGGCAGGCCCTGCACCGGGCCCGCAGTGGCGGGGCCTTCGAGCAGACGACGGTCATCGTCGGGCACCGCAACGCCGTCGCCTCGCTGCGCGCCGAGCTCGACCGCGCCGCCTACCACGGCTACCGGGTCATCGGGTGCTGCCTGCCGGACGGGAGGGCCAGCGACCGCCCCACCGACTTCGACGGGCTGCCCGTGCTCGGCGGCCTGGACGAGGTCCTGGACGTGGTGCAGCGGTTCGAGGTCGACACCGTGGCGGTCATGCCCTGCCCCGAGCTGGACGGGCCGTCGCTGCGCCGGCTCGGCTGGGACCTCGAGAAGACCGAGGCCGAGCTGCTGCTCGCCCCCGCGGTCACCGAGGTCGTCGGCCCGCGGGTGGCGATCCGCCCCGTGTGCGGGCTCCCGCTGCTGCACGTCGAGCGCCCCGAGCTCCGCGGGGTGCGCCGCCTGGCCAAGACGGCGGTCGACGCCTCGCTGGCCGCCACGGCGCTGCTCCTGACGCTCCCGCTGTTCCTCCTCATCGCGCTGGCCCTGAAGACGACCAGCCGCGGGCCGGTGTTCTTCAAGCAGACCCGCGTCGGCCGCGACGGGCAGACCTTCTCCATGCTCAAGTTCCGCAGCATGGTCCACGGCGCGGACAAGATGTCCGAGGTGCTCGAGGCCGACAACGACGGCAACGGCGTCCTCTACAAGCGCAAGGTCGACCCGCGCGTGACCCGTGTCGGGCGGGTGCTGCGCCGCTACTCCCTCGACGAGCTGCCGCAGCTGCTCAACGTGCTGCGCGGGGACATGAGCCTGGTCGGCCCGCGCCCGCCGCTGCCCAGCGAGACCGAGCGCTACGGCTTCGACATGCGCCGCCGCTTCCTGGTCAAGCCCGGCATCACCGGCCTCTGGCAGATCAGCGGGCGCTCGGACCTCTCGTGGGACGACTCGGTGCGCATCGACGTCCGCTACGTGGAGAACTGGTCCCTGAGCTTCGACATGATGATCCTCTGGAAGACCCTCGGCGCCGTCCTCCGCGGGCGCGGCGCCTACTGACCGCCGGCCGCCGTCCGCCAGCACGCGCGGATGTCGGCGTACATGGTGCGGGCGTCGAAGCCCGCCGCCCACGTGTCGTAGGCCGCCCGGGCCATCCGGTCGCGCAGCTCGGTGTCGGCGAGCAGGCGCCGCAGGTGCTCGGCGAGGGCGTCGACGTCGCCGGGGGGCACGAGGAACCCGTTGGCCCCGTGGGCGACCAGCTCCTCCATGGCGCCCACGGGCGTCGTCACGGCGGGGATGCCCCGGGACATCGCCTCGATGACCACCATCGGCAGCCCCTCGGCGTGGCTGGGGAGGGCGAGCAGGTAGGCCCCGCGCAGGAGCTCCTGGGCCGCGGCCCGGGGCAGCGACCCCGCGTAGGTGAGGCGGCCCGGGCTCGCCCGGACCGCCGCCTCCACGAGCGCGACGACGCGGGGGTCGGCCGGCGGGCCGGCGAGCACCAGCTCCACGTCGGGGAGGTCGCCGAGCTGCGCGAAGGCGCGCAGCAGCTCGGGGACGCCCTTGGACTCGTCGATGCGGCCCAGCAGGACCACCCGCCGGGGGCGGTCGGCCGGCCAGGGCGTCGTGGGCGGGGCGCCGTCGGCGACGCCGTTGTGCACGACCTGCACCCGCCCGGCGGGCACCCCGAGCTCCTCGGTCACCAGCCGGGCCCAGGGCCCGCCGAGGACGACGACGTACGCCGCCCGGTCGAAGAAGCGCTCGATGCGGCGCCGCGCGGCGGGGGAGACGGCCTCGAGGAAGCCTCGGTACCCGGCGCCGTGCAGGTGGATGCCGTACGGCAGGCCGCGCAGCGTGCACGCCCGCGCGACGGCCATCTTCCGCCAGGTGCTGCCGCGGCTGGCGACGTGCAGGTGGACGACGTCGGCGCGGGCCGTGGCGGTGGTGAGGAGGGTGCGGGCGAAGTTCACCGCCCGCCGCGGGGCCGGCCCGATGCCGCCGGAGTCCACGACCCGCAGCGCCACGGGCGCGCTGGTCAGGCCGTTCTGCGTCTCGAGCTCGGCGACGACCGACGCCATCCCGCCGGGCTGGCCGCCCGTCGGGCCGACGCTGAGGACGCGCAGCGCGCCCCCGTCGTCGTCGCCGGTCGTGCCGTCCCGCGTCGTCCCGGTGCTCACCGGGCCGCGACGTCGTCGAGGTCGGGGAGGGTCCACTGCTCGCCGAGCCAGGCGTCGAAGCTGGGCGGCTCGAAGGGCAGCACGCCCCCGCCGGGGTACGGCGTGTACTCGCTGAACCAGATGACCCCGTCGACGTTGTAGAGGTCGACCCGCATGAAGTCGAAGGGGCGGGCGAGCACCTCGGCCGCGTGGTTCAGGGCGGCGAGGTTCTCCGGCGGCGGGCTCGGCTCGCCGCTGCCCAGCGCGGTCGCGATGCGCAGCGGCTCCCACTCGGCGGTGTAGAAGGTCCGCGAGTGCTGCCTGGTGAACCGGCCGGTGTCCACCGACATCGCGGCGATCTTGCCGTCGAACATCAGGTACTTGTAGTCGTCGGGCGGGGTCACGCCGTCGCCGATGGCCTCCTCGACGACGTAGAGCGGCCGCGCCTGGCTGTAGGCCCACTCGCCGAGCAGCACGCTCTGGTCGTCGCGGAGCCAGTTCTTCGTCGCCGCGATCGTGCGGGCGTCGACCGACTCGTCCGCGCGGCCGAAGTGGACCAGCCCGCTGCGGTGGTTGGGCTTGAGCACCCACGGGCGGTCGAACATCCGGCCGGCGACCTCGGTGAGATCGGTGCCGGACCAGAAGGTCTCCGGTACCGAGATGCCGGCCTCCTCCTGCACCTGCGTCGCGTGCTCCTTCATCGCCAGCTTGTCGCACGTCCAGGCCAGCAGCGGGCGCCGGTCGTGCATGATCCGCCAGTTGATCTTCTCGCCGAAGGTCTGCGGGTCGCGCAGACGCGGCAGCCTGCCGTGCCCCGCGAGGTAGAGGTACCGCCGCCGGAGGGGGAGGGGCATGAGCCCGGCGACCCTGCGGTGGGCCGGCTGGAAGAAATGTCGGAGGCTCTCGTTCAGGCCGCTCCGGGGCATCCTGACCCCTTCTAGGTGTGAGACGTGGGCACGCCGGCTGGTGTCCGCTGGGGACGCCCGATCCGGGCGTCCGGTGTCGCGGCGAGCCTAGTACCCGGTGCGGGCCAGGGCCTTTTCCCCGTGCGCCATCACCCCATCGGAGGTGTCGGGCGGCGGCCGGCACCGATCACACTGGCGTCGTGCCCGCCCTGGAGAGCCCCCCACCGCCCGTCACCGTCCTGCTCGTGTGCACCGGCAACATCTGCCGCTCTGCCCTCGGGCAGGGGCTGGGACGGTCCTACCTGCGCGAGCACCTCGGCGCGGCGGCCGACGACGTCCGACTGGTCAGCGCGGGCACGCGCGCGGTCGCCGGTTCGCCGATGCACCCCCGCAGCGCGCTGGTCCTGTCCGGGTTCGGTGGCGACCCCGAGGGGTTCGTGGCCCGGCAGCTGGAGCCGGCGATGGTCGACGAGGCCGATCTCGTGCTCACCCTGACCCGCGACCACCGCCGCGACGTCCTGGGGCTCGCGCCCCGGGCGCTGGCGCGCACGTTCACCCTCCGGGAGGCCGCGGCGCTGCTGGGCGCGCTCGGCGACCGGCAGCCGGAGGGGGAGGAGTTCGCCGACCGGGTGCGCGGGCTGGTGTCCGCCCTGGCGGCGGCCCGTCCCGGGCGCAGCGGCGGGGATGGCGACGACATCGGTGATCCGATCGGTCGCTCCCTGGAGGGCCACGAGGCGGTGGGCCTGGCCGTGTCCGAGGCCCTGCTGCCCGTCCTCACCGCCGTGCTGCGGTTGCACCCGGCGGTCGATGCCGCGGACCTGCCGGATCCGGTCGCGAGCGCGTCGCACATCCACCCGGGCGGCGTCCTGGGCCTGTCCGGCGACCCGGAGGTCTGGGCCGAGCCGGTCCCGCTCGACCACCGCTCCGCCGGCCCGGGTCCTGCTCGGCGCGCCTTCGGTGCGCTCGGCCGCCGCCGGCGGGCCGGCTCGGGCTCCTAGCGGGGAACGGGCGGGGAGGCGGTCCACTCCGCGGGGACGAAGTCCGGCACCGGGGCGGTCTCCGTCGCCTGCCGCCGGTCGGCGGTGCGGACCGCCCGGCCGATGCCGAGCGCCAGCAGCGCCGCCAGCGTCGTCCAGGCGGTCAGGAGGACCAGCACCCACGTCATGGGCCCTTCCTAGGGGCCCCGACGCGCCGCGGGCGCGTCCGACGCGGGCAGAAGCTGCCGAAAAAGTCCATCCCCGCATGTGTGGGTATCCGTGCTGGTCGGGGCGCGAGTCGCTTAACAGAACCGGTGACGACTCGCCGTGCGGCCGAGAAAATTCACTCGAACGGGCTTGGCGTTATGGAACCGTGACGCTACCTTCAGCGGCGTGTCACGAAACGCTCACCGACAGTGGCGAAGCATCCGACCCCGTCGCCGGCGGCGCATGTCGCGCCGACGCATGACGCAGCTGCTCCTCGCGCTCGTCGGCATCCTTCCCCTCAGCTATCCGCTCGTGCAGGACGGAGGGTCCGACGCCGTCGCGACCCCGCCGGCGGTGGAGTCCCGTGACTCCCGCCCCGCCGCGCAGCCGCCCACGAGCCCCCCCGCCCCTGACGTGGCGCCGGCCGGCGAGGTCCCCGTGGACCAGCCCACCGCCGGCACGCCGACGGAGGAGCCGACCGCGGTGGCCGGTTCCCGCTCCGGCACGAGCCCGGCCTCCACCGGCACCACCACCCCGGCCCCGGCGGCTCCGAAGCCGACCACGGCCACCCCGACCCCGACCACCCCGGCCGCGACCACCCCGAGCACCCCGGCCACCCGCGCGACGACCCCGTCGACCGGCGCCCTCAGCTGGGCCCCGCCGGCCGGCTGGGAGAGCTACCCGGTCCACAACGTCACCCCGAGCAACTCGGTCACGACCATCGGGGCCAGGAACGGCGACGTCCTGATCAAGCTGCCCGCCGACCGCCCGGCCGGGCCGATCACCATCGCCAACTGCCGCAACGCCGTCATCATGGGCGGGCAGATCACCGTCGCGCCCACCGCCCGCTTCGGCAACGACGACCAGCGCGCCATCTACGTGCACAAGTGCACCGGCACGGTGCACATCGAGGGCGTCCTCATCAACGGCAACGTCCCGGGCTCCCAGGCCGACGGCATCGCCGTGAACGCCCCCGAGGCCACCGTGCAGATCCAGAACGTCCGCATGGAGGCCCTGCGCGGCACCTACTCGGTGAACCACGCCGACGTCTTCCAGCCGTGGGGCGGGGTGCGCGAGTACCGGATCGACCGGCTCAGCGGCACGACGAACTACCAGGGCATCCAGGTCCGCCAGGACCTCGGCGCCATCGGCAAGGGCACGATCCGGAACACCAACGTCGGCAGCTCCGGGGTGACCCCCGTCGAGCGGGGCGGGCAGTTCATCCGCATCGACTGCAACACCTACCCGCTGGCGCTGGAGAACGTCTTCATCGACCCGCGCGTCGGCCGCGACATGGGCTACAGCGTGTGGCCGCAGACCGACGACCGCAGCTGCCCCGCGAAGATCAGCAACGGCGTCGTCTCGTGGCCCTCGATCGGCAACCTGAGCGGCACGCTCACCCAGGGCAAGCCCGCGTCGGGTGACTTCGTCCCGGCCGGCTCCGTCGGCATCGGGTACGTCTCTCCCGGCTACCGCTGACCTGACCGCTCCAGGGGGCGGGTGCCGCGCAGACGCGCGGCGCCCGCCCCTTCGTCGTCCCTAGTAGGCGCCGCGGCCGGTGAAGACCGCCCCCACCGTCCGCCAGAGGATCATCAGGTCCAGCGTCAGCGACCAGTTCTCCACGTAGTGGATGTCCAGCCGCACCGAGTCGGTCCACGACAGGTCGGAGCGCCCGCTGACCTGCCAGAGCCCGGTCAGACCGGGCTTGACCACCAGCCGGCGGTGCATCTCCACGCCGTACCGCTCCACCTCCGAGGGCAGCGGCGGCCGCGGCCCCACCAGCGACATCTCGCCCCGGAGGATGTTGAGCAGCTGGGGCAGCTCGTCGATCGAGTACCGCCGCAGCGTCCGGCCCACCCGCGTCACGCGCGGGTCCTGGCGCATCTTGAACAGCACCCCGTTGCCCTCGTCCACCGCGGCCAGGCGGGCGACCTGGCGCTCCGCCCCGACGTGCATGCTGCGGAACTTGAGCATGGCGAACCGGCGGCCGTCCCGGCCCACCCGCTCCTGCCGGAAGAGCACCGGCCCCGGGCTGTCGAACCGGATGGCCAGCGCGGCGGTCACGAGGACCGGCGCCAGCAGCACCAGGAGCAGGACCGCGCAGGTCCGGTCGAACGTCTCCTTCACCAGCAGGTGCAGGCCGCGCAGCTCGGGGCGCTCCATCTGCAGCAGGGAGAGCCCGCAGACCGGGCGCACCCGGATGCGGGGCCCGACGACCTCCGAGACCGACGGCGCGAGCAGCAGGTCGGCCTCGGTCTTCTCGAGCTCCCAGCCCAGCCGGCGCAGCGCCGCGCCGTCCAGCTCGGGGGAGGGCAGCACGGCCACGGTGTCGACCTCGTACCGCTCGACGACGTCGACGACCTCACCCAGGCCGCCGAGCACCGGCAGCCCGCCGGGGCCGCTGCTGCGGCCCGAGCCGTGCGGCATGCAGTAGCCGATCACCCGGTAGCCCTGGTCGGCCTCGCGGTGCAGCTGCTCGCGGAGCGCCGCGACGCCGTTGCGGTGACCGACGAGCAGCGTCGTCTGCTGGAAGCGGCCGTGCGCCCGCTGGCGGTGCAGCCAGGAGCGGTGCGCCTGGCGGTGGGCGAGGGTGAGCAGGGTGGCGAGCGGGAGGGCGACGACGACGAAGCCGCGGGCCACCTCCAGCTTCAGCCCCCACGAGACCGTGCCCACGATGGCGAGCAGCAGCGCGGCGGCGAAGAAGACCCGGCGGAACTCCTCCGGGCCCTCCCAGAGGTAGCGGCTCTCGTAGCTGCGCGCGACGACCATGGCGAAGACCCACACGGCCGGCAGGGCCACGGCGATGGCCAGGGAGGCGTTCGTGGCGCCGACGTCCGGCGGGGCGAAGCGGGCGAGCAGACCGCTCCCGGCGGCCGCGCTCGCGCAGAGGGCGTCCCAGACCACCAGCCGGCGGACGTAGGGACCGCGCCACGCTCGCCGCGCGGCGGTACCGGCTCCCCGCAGCGGATCCGGCCGCGGCAGCCCCGGCAGCGGCGCAGACGGGTGCTGGGTGAGGTGTTCGGACGGAATGGCTTCACTGCTCATCGCGTGAGTTCCCTGCGGTGCGAACGGCGATCCGGCGCCCGGTGCGGAGAAGCGCACCGGGAGAGGTCGCGCGCGTGCGGGTCATGGACTGGTCGACGAGCCGATCGAGGGACCGGCGGGGCAGGACGAGGGGGTGCGCCCGTCAGTCGGGGCTGGCACCCGGCTCGTCGATGCGGCCCAGGAGGGCGGCGTCGTGCCCGCGAGCGGCCCGGATCGAGCCGACGAGGAAGGCGGGGAAGCCCGCGTCGAGCACCGCGAGCGCGGCGTCGGCGTGATCGGTGTGGCCGGTCCCGCACGACCCGCCGCCCGACACCGAGGCCGAGGCGGGGCCGCCGGGGGCGGACGCCGGCACCGGTGCGACCGGCGTCGCCGGAGGAGCCGGGGGAGCAGGTCGGCGGACCGGTGGCGCGCGCTCCGGAGCAGGGTCGTCCGTCGGTGCGGCCGTGGCGAGCCCGGTTGCGCGGACCACCGCCGCCCCGCCGCCCGACGGAGGCGTCGACGAGACGGTGACGGCGCCGGGCTCCGGGCAGGGGGCCGTGAGGGTCGTGACCGGCGACGGGGCCGCGATCAGCGCCGCCTCCACAGCAGTGACCGAGACCGTGACCGTGAGCAGAGTCGGGCCGGCCGACTCGTCGGCCGCCGCGGGATCGGCGGGCGCCGGCTCGGTCTCCTCCGTGCCCTCGGCGGGCAGGTCGGCGGGCACCTCGGCGGGAGCGAGGGGCTCGGTGACGGGGACGTCGGTCGACGCGGTGCCGGTGGAGGGGGTGTCGGTGGCCGGCGTCTCGACGTCGGCGGAGGTGTCGGTGGCCGGGGTCTCGACGACGGCGGGGGTCTCCGTGGCCGGGGTCTCGGTGGCCGGGGTCTCGGTGGCCGGGGTCTCGGTGGCGGGGGTGTCCGTGGCCGGGACGTCGGTGACGGGGGCCGGCTCCGGCGGGACCTCCGCGGCGGGCGGCGGCTCGGGCGCGGCCGGGACCTCCTCCGCGGGCGGCTCCTCGGCGGGCGGCGGGTCGGTGACCGGCGGCGGGTCCGCGGGTGCGGGCGGGGGGTCGGCGGGCGCCGGCGGCGGGTCGGCCGGCGCGGTCGGGGGCGGGTCGGCCGGCACGGGCGGCGGCTCCGCGGGGTCAGGGGGCGGGTCGACGGGCGCACCCGGCGGGGGACCGGCCGCGTCGTCGGGCGGCGTCGTCCCCTCACCGGCCGGCTCGACGACGGAGGTGTCGCCCTCCGGGGGTTCTCCGGCGTCGGCAAGCGCCGCGTCGTCGGCGGTGGCGCCGAGCAGCGCCCAGGCGCCCAGGAGCAGGAACGTGGTCACCAGCAGGCGCCAGGACCAGCGGGCGGGTCCGGCCGGCGGCGTGCGGAGGCCGCGCGGCTCCCGCGCGTGGCCCCACGGCCGACCGATGGACATGCGAACCCCCTGTGGCTCCTCTCGAGGACACCTTCGGCCCGAAGTGTGGGTGAGGGGAACCGGGCCCGGGTGGCGCGCGGGTGAACAGCGGCCCGGTGCGGCCCGGCCTCACTCTCGGTGACCGGAGGGAGTCGGAACGGCGTCGCCCGGTGGCCGATGAACGGGGGGCTGGCGCCGCTGCACGGACGCGAGGCCCTGCGGCGCCACCTCGCCGGTCCCAGCTGACCCCTCCGCCCCGCTCGTGGCGACACGCGGGCTGGAGGGTCAAGTTCTGCCGCCGCCGTGCCGATGATCAGCGCGTGTGGTGGGCCTGGATCGTCGGCGGACTGGTCGTCTGGACGGCGATCGCCGTCGTGCTCGGGGTCGTGATCGGCCGGGTCATCCGGCACGCGGACCAGCAGGAGGCGTCCGTCCCGGGGGGCCGAGCCCCCGCGACCGCCCCCGCGACCGCCCCCGTAGCCACCGCCGCGCGCACCCGCCGCCGCGCCGTCCCGCTGCCGCCGGTCGGGGTCGGGCTGGCCGCCGCCGCGGTGGTGCTCATGGCCACCGGCTTCGTGCTGAGCCTGAACGGGGCCACGGGCCCCGCCGCCCAGGCCCTCTCCATGGACGCCCCGCTCTCCCTGCCCCGCCTGTTCGTGGCCGGGCTCTTCGCCGTCGCCGCGGTCGCCGCCGTCGCCGGCGCCGCCCGCAACCCCGGCCGCCGCACCTGGTGGCTGGCCGTCGGGCTGGTCTCGGCCGGCATCGCGTCGGTCAAGGCCGGCGGGACCGTGCACGCCGACGCGATGGCCCGGCTGGACTCCGCCGTCGGCCGGCCCGCGGCCATCGCCCTCAGCGCGCTCGCCGCCCTGGCCGTCGTGGGCGCCCTCTTCTTCCTCAGCCGCACCGAGCGCCGTGACCGGCGCCGGGTGCTGGGCAGCCTCGCCGGCTACGGCGTCGCCGCCGTCGGCCTCTCGGCCCTCTCCGCCCTCGCCCCCGCCTCGCTGCGCGTCGCCGCCACCTTCGTGGAGGAGTCGGGGGAGGCGCTGGCCGGCGTCGCGCTCCTCATGGCGGTCCTGGTCGGTGTCGCGCCGCGCCTGGTGCTGCCCGCCGACTGGGCGATGCGCCGGGCGGACGACGCCTACGGTCTGGAGCCGGTCGCGCCGCTGGAGAAGCCGGCCCGCTGAACCAGGGGCCCGCGGCGTCAGCGCGCGGACCGCTCGTCGGTCGCCTGCCGCCTCCTCGGGGCGCCCCGGGCCCCGTCGTCCCGTGCGGAACGAGCCATCCCGCCCCCTCGGATCCGGTCTGCCGCCGCGCGTGATCGAGGCGGACGCTGCGGGGGAGCGAGCCGTCAGCCCGCGGTCCAGGCGAGCAGGTCGTCGGCGGTGCGTGTGTTGATCACGCGGTCCACCGGGACGCCGCACT
The DNA here is from genome assembly GCF_054050895.1 of Blastococcus sp. SYSU DS0669. Lineage (NCBI taxonomy): Bacteria > Bacillati > Actinomycetota > Actinomycetes > Geodermatophilales > Geodermatophilaceae > Blastococcus > Blastococcus sp. SYSU DS0669. The sequence continues at coordinate 57,499 of NZ_JBJHAE010000011.1, forward strand.
CGACCGCCCGCTCGCAGCCGTTGGACTGCCAGTCCAGCTGGCCGGGCGCGTGCGCGTCGGTGTCGACGGCGAACTCGCAGCCGAGCTCCACCGCCAGCGTGAGCAACCGCCGGGGCGGGTCCAGCCGTTCGGGTCGGCTGTTGATCTCCACCGCCGTGCCGTGCTGGACGCAGGCCGAGAACACCGCCTCGGCGTCGAACCGGCTCTCCGGCCGCGGCTTCTGCGTGCCGTTGCGCTGCCGGCGCCCGATGACCAGCCGCCCGGTGCAGTGTCCCAGGACGTCGGTGTGCGGGTTGGCGACGGCGGCGAGCATCCGCGCCGTCATGGACCGGGCGTCGGCGCGCAGGTCGGAGTGGACGCTCGCGACGACGACGTCGACCCGGCCCAGCAGCTCGTCGGTCTGGTCCAGGCTGCCGTCGACGTTGATGTCGCACTCGATGCCGGTGAGGATCCGGAACGGCGCCAGCTCCTCGTTGAGCGCGGCGACGACGTCGAGCTGCTGCTCCAGCCGCTCGGGGCTCAGGCCGTTGGCCACCGTGAGGCGGGGGGAGTGGTCGGTGAGCGCCAGGTACTCGTGACCCAGCGCCATCGCGGCCTCGGCCATCTCCCGGATCGGGCTGCCGCCGTCGGACCAGTCGGAGTGGGCATGCAGGTCGCCCCGGAGCGCGGCGCGGAAGGCGGCGACCTCCTCGGCGGCCGGCAGCTCACCGGCGTACGCCTCCTCCAGCGACGCCAGCGCCTCGGGTACCTGGCCGCGGTGGGCCTGCGCGATCGCCGTCGCCGTCTTCGGGCCGATGCCCTTGAGGTCCTTCAGCGTGTTCGTGCGGATGCGGCGGTCCAGCTCGGCGTCGTCCAGGGCGTCGACGATCGCCGCGGCCGTCCGGTAGGCGGCCACGCGGTAGCTGGCCTCGCGGCCGCGCTCCAGGAGGAAGGCGATCCTCCGGAGCGCGGCCGCGGGTGGGAGCGGGGTGCTCAGCTGAACACCTTCAGGGCTCCCTTGCCGGTCTTCTTGCCGGCCTTCTTGCCCGCCGTGCGGGTGGCCTTCTTCTGCGCCTTCATCGCGCGCTTGGTGGCCTTCTCGTAGTTCTTCTCCGTGACGTCGGCGGCGCGCTTCGCGGCCCGGCGCGTGCGGTAGCCCACCGACGGCTTGCCCTCGGTGTCGACGGCGGCCAGCAGCAGGCCACCGAAGAGGCCGGTGTTCTTGACGAAGTTCGAGATCTGCCCGAACTGCTCCGTCGGGTCGTCGTGCTCCCAGAAACGGTGCCCGGCCAGCGTGGTGGGCACGATCGAGGCCGACAGGACGATGGCCGTCAGCCGCGGGAACTTGTTCAGCGCGAACAGCGTGCCGGCGGCGACCTTGATCGCCGCGTCGGCCTTCACCCACTGCTCGACGTCCCGGGGCAGCTGCACCGGCAGCTGCTTGTCGGCGGTCTCGGCGATCTTCTCGACCACCGGGCGCGCCCCCGCCACGCGGTCCTGCGGCTTGCGCAGGGTGCTGATGCCTCCGTAGATGAAGGGGGTGGCGAGCAGGGGCCGCGCGATCCGGCGAACCAGCATGGGGAACCTCTTTCCTCGGAGGGTCTGGGGGCAGTCGCACGGTGCACTGCCCCGAAGATCCACCCGGCAATCACCGGGGTCGCACGGGCGGGGCCGGCGGCGGGCGCCCGGGGGTCAGGTGTCCCGCGCGGCGCGCCGGGTAGGCCCGGGCGATGTCCTCCTCCGGTCTCTCCTCCCTGCTCGGCCGCGGCGTCCTCGCCGGCGTCGCCGGCACCGTCGTGATGACCGCGTTCCAGAAGCTCGTCGAGATGCCGCTCACCGGGCGGTCGGCAAGCTTCGCGCCCGCGCAGATGGCCGAGCGGGTGCTGCCGGTGCACCCGTCGACGCAGTCGGGGCGCACCGCCCTCAACTACGCCTCCCACTTCTCCCTCGGCGGCATGTGGGGCACCGCGCACGCGGTCGCCGCCCGGTGCGGCCTCCGTGGCCAGAAGGCCGTCAACGCCGTCTTCGCGGTGGTCTACCCCGCCGACGTCGCGCTGGCCACCGCGCTCGGCGTCTACGCGCCCCGCACCTGGACGGCGCAGGACTGGGCGATCGACGTCGGGGAGAAGTACCTGCAGGCGCAGGCCACCGGCTTCCTGTTCGACCGGTTCCTCACTCCGGCCTGAGGTCACGGAGGCGCCGCGCCGACGCGGCCACCGCGCCGCCCACCGCCAGCCCGGCCAGCACGTCGCCGGGGTAGTGCACGCCGACGTGCACCCGCGAGTAGCCGATGCCCAAGGCCAGCGGGGCGAGCGCGGCGCCGGCGGCAGGCGACTCCAGCGCCATGCCGGTGACGAACGCGGCGGCCGAGCCCGAGTGCCCGCTGGGGAAGGACAGGCTCCCGGGCTCGCGGCGCAGCCGGCGCTCGGTGCGCAGGTTCTCCAGGTCGGGGCGGACCCGGCCGAAGAGCGGTTTGAGGACGGCGTTGACCAGCGCGCTGGTGAGCGCCATCGCGGCGGTGCCGTGCAGTGCGCCCCGGCGCAGCCGACCACGCCGTCCGCCCAGGGCCAGCGCGATCAGCAGCCAGAGCTTCCCGTGGTCGGCGGCGGTCGAGAGCCGGCGCAGCCACCGGTCGGCCGGGGTGGTGGGCAGCTCGCCGATCCAGGCGTGCAGCCGCGCGTCGAGGTCGCGAGGGAAGCGCACGCCCGGACGCTAACCACCCCGGCCACGATCAGCTCACCTGATCGTCGAGCGTCCTCCCTCACGGTGGGCGCTGAGGGAGGACACGCCATGATCAGGTTCCCTGATCATGGCGGGGTCAGCTCTTCTGGCGGGCGCGGTAGGCGGCGACGGTCGACCGGCTCGCGCAGGTGTTGGAGCAGTAGCGGCGGCTGGCGTTCCGCGAGGTGTCGACGTAGACGTCGTCGCAACCTTCGGCCGAGCACACGCCCAGGCGCTGCCAGCCGTGCTGCACGACCACCTGCGAGAGCCCCATCGCGACCGTCGTCGTCAGCTGCTCGAGGGCGGGGGCGTCGGGGCGGGCGTAGTGCAGGTGCAGCTCGCCGTCGTGGTCGGTGGCGTAGGGCCGGGGGCGGGCCAGCGCGAGCAGCTCGTTGAGCCGGGTGAGGACGTCGGCCTGCGACTCGGCCAGCGCGACGGCGCGCACCAGCCGGGCGGTGACGGCGGCCTTCTCGACGTCGGAGGAGCTGAGGTCCAGCGACGTCCCGGCCGTGAACCACTCGCCGTGGGACGCCAGGAACAGCGCCACACCGTCGTCGGGCTCGAGGTCGGCGTTGGCCAGATCGATGGCCAGCTCGACCGCGGTCGACCCGTAGGTGTCGTAGTCCAATTGACTCCCTACCGTTTCGTCCCTAGTCTCGGGACTGCGTAGGCGGTCAACGGTCTTTGACCGCCTACTGTTCCGATTCCCTGCAGTGTGAAACGAGTGCAAGCGTGCGTGCCTACCTCGCCGTCTGGCGGCTTCCCTCCGCCCCGGTGCTCCTCCTCGGCGGCTTCGCCGGTCGTCTGCCGTCGGCCATGGTGCCGTTGGCGCTCCTGCTCATGGTGCAGCAGCAGACCGGCTCGTACGCGATCGCCGGCCTCGCGGCGGCCACGCTCGGCATCGCCTCGGCGATCATGGCCCCGGTCCTCGGCCGGCTGGCCGACCGGCGGGGGCCGCGCCGGATCCTGCTGACCCAGGCGGCGCTCTACCCGCTGCTGCTCGCGCTGCTGGTGGCGGTGACCCTCGGCGGCGCGTCCGACCTCGCCGTGGTCGCCGCCTCGGCCCTGGCCGGCGCCACCACGCCGCTGGTGTCGGGGACCGTCCGCGCCCTGTGGTCGCGCACCGACCCCCAGCGCCGGTCCACCGCGTATGCCCTCGACGCCACCGCCACCGAGCTGGTCTTCGTGGTGGGCCCCGCCCTCGTCGCCACGCTGGCGGTGCTGGCCGCGCCGTCCTGGGCGGTCGGGGTGGCCGGCGCGCTCGCCGTCGTGGGAGCCGTCGGTGTCGCCGGGGCCGCTCGCTCGTGGGTGCCGGAGGTGGCGCCGTCGGCGAGCCTCTTCTCCACCGTGCTCGCCCCGGGCATGCCGCGCGTGCTCGCCAGCGGGTCGGGCCTGATGCTCGGCTTCGGCGCGCTGGAGGTCGCCATCCCTGCCTTCGCCGACTCCATCGGCACGCCCGGGATGTCCGGGGTGCTGCTGGCCGTGTGGGCGCTCGGCTCGGTCGCCGGCGGCCTCTGGTTCGGTGCGCGGGTGATGAGCGCCTCCTTGCCGCGGCAGTACCGCTGGCTGCTCTTCGGTGTGACCATCGGCCTCGCCCCGCTGGCCTGGGTCTCGAGCCCGTGGGCGCTCGGCGTGCTGCTGTTCCTCGGGGGGACGGCGATCGCGCCCACCCTGACCGTGCAGAACTCTCTGGTCGGCTCGCTCGCCCCCGTGCACGCCACCACCGAGGCGTTCACCTGGCTGTCCACGATCACCGTCGGGGCCTCGGCCGTGGGCGCGGCTCTCGGTGGTGCGCTGATCGAGACCTCCGCCGGGGTGTCCGGTGCGCTCGTGCTGGCGTGCGCGGGAGCGGCCGCGGCCGTCGCCGTCACCCTCGTGCCCGGGCGTGGGCCGCGCGCCGCCGCCGTCCGTCGGGAGCCGGTCGCCGCCTGATCGCGCCGGCCCGAGTGGCTGCACTCGTCGGTCGGCGGACGGGACGCCGCCCGACCCCCGGGACAACCGGCCGCGGGGCGCTGGTAGTCTCTTTCCTCGGTGGTTCCGAGGCGACTCGAGCCCCGGGAGGCTTCGCCTAGTCCGGTCTATGGCGCCGCACTGCTAATGCGGTTTGGGTTAATCCCCATCCCGGGTTCAAATCCCGGAGCCTCCGCGCACGACAACTGAACACACGCACCCGTAGCTCAACGGATAGAGCATCTGACTACGGATCAGAAGGTTAGGGGTTCGAATCCCTTCGGGTGCACGTCTGGTTGAGACACCGAGCGGCCCCGCACTTCGACGGAAGTGCGGGGCCGCTTCGTATGCCACGCCCTGCCGCCTCGTCCGCGGGCGGTCGCGGCTCCGAGGCGCGGCGCGCGGCGGCCGGCCCGCCGGCTCTGGTCCGGGGCGGCTCCGGCTGCGTCCTCGGCCGCTGGGGCGAGCTCGGGCCCATCGCGCGCTGATCGTCACGAGGTCGCACGACCGTGCGCTCGCGGGCGCGGACGCCCGCGGCGACGAGCACCCGGCCGTGCGACGCGACGCCACACACCTGACGCCGCACTGAGTAGTTGCTCCACTACTGTGCGTGTGGGATCGTCACGGCGCCCCCCCGCTCCGGCTCGCCGCGCCGGGCCGGTGCGGGTCGCACCCGCCGTGCTCGACCGGATGTGAGGACCGACGTCGTGAACAAGCGCACCCTGGCCGTCCTGGCCGCCATGACCGTGATCGGTGGCACCGGGTTCGCCGGCGCCGCTCTCGCGGCACCGCGCCCCACGGCATCGCAGACCCAGGTCGCCACCGTGCTCCCCGCGCCGGCCGACCTCACCGGTGACGTCGTCGCCCAGCGGGCGGTGCTCGACTGGTCGGGCGTGGCCGGAGCCCGCGACTACGTCGTCATCGACGTCACACGGAGCGACGCCGGGCGCCTGGTCGGCTCCACGACCGGCACGTCGTGGACCTCGCCGCGCCTGCCGTTGTCGACCCCGGCCTACTCGTTCGTCGTCGTGGCCCGCGACTCCGCCAAGACGCAGGGCGCTCGCACCGAGCCGGTGCAGGTCTTCCCGGGTGGCCAGCCGTCGACGCCGGCCACGCTCCCCGCCGAGCCGACGACCCCGCCGACGGAGCCGACGACGACTCCCACCGAGCCGACTCCCACCGAGCCGACTCCCACCGAGCCGACTCCCACCGAGCCGACTCCCACCGAGCCGCCGACGCCGCCGGCGACGGAGCCCGAGCAGTCCCCCTCCCGGCCCACCCGGGTCTGGGGCTACGAGGCCTCCACGAGCCTGCTCCCGGACCCGTGGGACGAGGTCCACTCCCTGTGGTCCGACACCCAGGGCCTCACCACGGAGAACCCGTACCCCGGCAGCTCCCGGACGGCCTTCTTCACGGTCCACCCCGGGGACACCGGCTGGAACGGCACCAGCGGCACCCTGCGATCCGAGGTGCGCGACTCGATCGCCGACACCGGCGACGTTCGTCCCGGCGACGAGCAGTACTGGGCCTGGTCGACGTTCTTCCCGGCGGACCACGACTGGGACGAGCGCGGCCAGTTCCTCATCTTCACCCAGTGGCACCAGACCGTGAACTCGGGCAACCCGAACGTCCACTTCTGGTCCGACGTCGACGAGCACCTCATGGTCGACGTCCGCGGCGGTGCCGGCGGCCGGGTCGCCGGTGACGCGCAGTACGTCGAGACCTTCGACCTGGGCGCGATCGACAAGGGTGCCTGGAACGACCTCACGGTCCGCTTCGTGTGGTCCCCGGACCCCACGACGGGGCTGATCGAGGTCTGGCACCAGGGGGAGAAGGTGCTGTCGGAGAAGGTCGCCAACCTGTACGTCGACCAGTCGGTCTACATCAAGCAGGGCATCTACTCGGCGGCCGGCACCGCGCGGACGCACTACCTGCAGCACGCGCCGATCGGGTTCGGCCCCACCCTGGAGTCGGTCGCATCGCTGAACCAGCTCCACCGGCCGGCCGGCTGATCGCCGACCACGACTGACACGACGACCGGTCCGGCGCTGCGCCGCTGAGCGACCCACCCGCGGGATCGCACCACCGCTCGGCTCGGTCGAGTGCTGCTGGCTCGGGGCCATCGGCCGCTGATGCCCCACGAGTGCGCATGGTTCGGCGACCGCGGTTCCCGACCGCATCGCCGGGCTGCCCGCCCACGGGTGAGGAGTCACGCCGGACCCCCGGCGCAGACCCTGGCCGGGTCTCGACCAAGATCAGGGACGGGCTCAGGGGTTTCCCTGATGTTCGGCCACGGCTCCTCCGGAAGTCTCTCCGCCGACGGGACGCGCCCCCATGGTCGGGCCGCCCCGACCCCCGACCGACCAGCTGACGGGATGGGCGCGCGCGCCCCCGCCGGCGGATCGACCTGCGGGCACCCGCACGCGACAGGAGACGACGATGGATGGATCCCGCAACATCGCGGGCAGGGTCGGCCGGTGGAGCGCTCGCCACCGGAAGACGGCGGTGTTCGGCTGGCTGGCCTTCGTGCTGGCCGCCGTCGCCGTCGGGGCGGTCGTGCCCCAGGCGCAGCTGACCTCGGCCGAGCAGGCGATCGGCGCGCCCGCCCGGGCGCAGCAGATCCTCGACGCCAACGGCTGGGAGGAGCCGGCGTCGGAGATGGTGCTGGTGCAGCGCGACGCCGACGTGCCCGAGGCCGCCGCCACCGCCGCGCTCACCGACCTCGTCGACGAGCTGCGCGCCACCCCGGAGGTGACGAACCTGGTCAGCCCGCTCGACGGCGCCCCGCTGGTCTCCGCCGACAGCCGCTCCGCGCTGGTCACCTTCGACCTCGCCGGGACCCCGGACGACGCCGCCGTGCAGATCGCCCCCGTGCAGGCCGCGGTCGCCGCGGTGGCGGCCGAGCACGACGGCGTCCGAGTGGAGCAGTTCGGCGGCACCAGCGCCGACGTCGCCCTGTCCGAGACCCTCGACGCGGACTTCCAGCGGGCCGAGCTGCTCTCCATCCCGATCACGCTCGCCGTGCTGCTGCTGACCTTCGGCGCGCTCGTCGCCGCCGTCCTCCCGCTGGTCTTCGCGCTGACCGCCTTCGTGGGCGCGCTCGGCCTGCTGAGCCTCACCAGCCAGATCTGGCACGTCGACCAGACCGCGTCCATCGTCATGCTGCTCATCGGCCTGGCCGTCGGCGTCGACTACTCGCTCTTCTACCTCAAGCGGGAGCGCGAGGAGCGGGCGAAGGGCGCGGGCCCCGTCGACGCCCTGGACGTCGCCGCCGCCACCTCCGGGCACTCGGTGCTCATCTCCGGCATCACCGTCATGGTGGCGATGGCCGGCATGTTCCTCACCGGCTTCTCGGTCTTCACCGGCGTCGCCTCGGCCACGATCCTGGTCGTCGCGTGCTCGGTGCTCGGCTCGCTGACGGTGCTGCCGGCGATGATGGCCTGGCTCGGCGACCGGGTCGAGAAGGGTCGGCTGCCGTTCGTGCGCCGCCGCACCGCCGACCGGACGGGGCGGTTCTGGCCCGTGGTCCTCGGCGCGGTGCTGCGCCGTCCGCTGGTCGCCGCGCTCCTGGCCGGCGGCGCGCTGATCGGCCTCGCCGTCCCGGCCTTGTCGATGGACCTGCGCGCCGAGGGCGTCCAGGACCTGCCGCAGGACCTCGCGGTCATCCAGACCTACAACCGGATCACCGAGGCGTTCCCCGGCGGTCCCGCCCCCGCCGAGGTGGTGGTCGAGGCGCCCGACGTCACCGCCCCGCCGGTGCAGGCCGCCATCGCCGAGCTGCGCGAGCGCGCCCTGGCCAGCGGGCAGATGAACGAGCCGATCAACGTGGAGACCAACGACGCGGGCACCGTCGCCGTCGTCGGGGTGCCGCTGGTCGGGGACGGCGAGGAGCAGGCCTCGCGCGAGGCCCTCGCGACCCTCGCCGACGAGGTCGTGCCGGCGACCGTCGGTGCGGTGGACGGCGTCACCGCGGTGGTCACCGGCGGCACGGCCTACTCCGTGGCGTTCGACGAGCTGATGGCCGAGCGCACCCCGTGGGTGTTCGGCTTCGTCCTGGTGCTGGCCTTCCTCCTGCTGCTGGTCTCGTTCCGCTCGGTCACCGTCGCGATCACCGCCATCGTGCTCAACCTGCTCAGCGTGGCCGCCGCCTACGGCGTGATGGTGCTGGTGTTCGAGGAGGGCGTGGGCGCGGACCTCGTCGACCTGGACCGGACCGGGGCGATCGTGAACTGGATCCCGCTGTTCCTGTTCGTGATCCTCTTCGGCCTGTCGATGGACTACCACGTCTTCATCCTCAGCCGGATCCGCGAGGCCCGGGACCGCGGGCTGGCCACCAGGGACGCCGTCGCGCAGGGGATCACCTCGTCGGCGGGGGTGGTCACCAGCGCCGCGGTGATCATGGTCTTCGTCTTCCTGACCTTCGTGACGCTGTCGATGACGAGCATGAAGCAGATCGGGCTCGGGCTGGCGGTCGCCGTCCTGCTGGACGCCACCGTCGTCCGGGCGCTGCTGCTGCCCGCGGTGATGCAGTTGCTGGGTGAGCGCAACTGGTACCTGCCGCGCTGGCTGGGCTGGCTGCCGTCGGGCCACCGTGAGCCGGTGCGGGTGGTGCCCGCGGCGGTGCCGGTGCCCCGCCGCGAGGTGGTGGACGAGCCCCTCGTGCTCTCCACCGACTGAGCCGGAGCCGTGCCCGGACGCGTGGCGGCGGCTCTTTGCGATCGTGTGACAGATCGGTCCGCCAGCTGGCACCGCGCCGATCGCGGGGTACCGAGGGACGTGGTCCCGCTCCGCGTGGGAGCCGCCGCTGCCCCCTGCGCCGAGGAGTTCCGTGTCGCCCCGTCCCGTCAAAGACGGCTTGCCCCTGCCCGGGGTGGAGGAGGCGCCGGTGCGGCGTCGCCGGCGGTCGAGCGCACTGCTGAAGCTCGCGCTGGCGGTCGTGCTGGCCGGGGCGCTGCTCGCCGGGTTCGCCCTCCCGTTGGTGGGCGGCGCCACCATGGCCACGCGCGCGGGCGCCGAGCTGATGCGGCCGGTCGGGGACGAGCTCCTCGACCGCACGCCGCCGAGCAACACCCGGGTGCTGGCCGCCGACGGCTCCCTCATCGCCGAGTTCTACCGGCGCAACCGCACGGTCGTCCCCAGCGAGGCGATCGCCCCGGTGATGAAGGACGCGCTGGTGGCGATCGAGGACAGCCGGTTCTACTCGCACAACGGCGTCGACGGGAAGGGCCTGGCCCGCGCGCTGCTGCGGAACCTCAGCGCCGGCGAGGTGGTCGAGGGCGGTTCGACCCTGACCCAGCAGCTGGTCAAGCAGATCCGGGTCCAGACGGCGACCGACCCCGAAGCCCGGCAGGCCGCGACCGACGAGAGCATCGGCCGCAAGCTGCGGGAGGCCCAGCTCGCCCTGGCGCTGGAGCAGGAGTACACGAAGGACGAGATCCTCACCCGCTACCTCAACCGGGTCTACTTCGGTGCCGGCGCCTACGGCATCGCTGCCGCGGCCGAGACCTACTTCGGGGTGACGCCGGACGCGCTGACCCTCGCGCAGGCGGCCACGCTCGCCGGCCTGGTGCAGAGCCCCGCCCAGTACGACCCCTTCGTCGCCCCCGAGCGGGCCACCGAGCGCCGCGACGTCGTCCTCGCGCGGATGGAGGAGCTCGGCCTGGCGGATCCCGCCGCTGTCGCCGAGGCCCGCAGCGGCCCCGTCGTCCTGACACCCGGACCAGGGGACCCGCGCGGCTGCCGCGAGGTGCGGCTCGGGGCGTTCTTCTGCGACTACGCCATGGACTACCTGACCGGCGTCCTCGGCATCTCGCGCGAGCGGATCGAGACCGGCGGCCTCACCGTCGAGACGACCCTGGACCCGGCGATGCAGCAGGCGGGCGACGCCGCCGTCCTGAACGCCCTGGCGAGGGAGGACTCGCGCGCCGGCATCTACACCGCGGTGGAGCCGGGGACCGGCCGGGTCCTCGCCATGGCGGTCAACCGGCTCTTCGGCGCCGCCGAGGGTGACCCGGCGAAGACGACGGTCAACCTCAACGTGGTGGCCGGTCAGGGCACCGGGTCGACCTACAAGGTGTTCACCGCGGCCGCCGCGCTCGAGCAGGGCTTCGGGCTGGACCACGTCATCACCACGCCGGACCCGTACGTCTCGACGGTGTACCGCGACGGCGACGGACCCTACGAGGTCCGGAACGCCGGGCGCTACCGGCAGCAGCTGGACATGGAGCAGGCGCTGTACATGTCCTCCAACACCTACTTCCTCGCGCTGGAGGACCAACTGGGCAGCGTCGAGGCGCCGGTGCGCATGGCGCAGCGGCTGGGGTTGGCCTCCCTCGACCCGGTCGCCGACCAGGTCATCGCCGAGAACCGCGGCTCGTTCACCTTCGGCGCCGAGGCCACCAGCCCGCTGCACCTGGCGAACGCCTACGCGACCCTGGCCGCCGGCGGTACCCGCTGCGCCCCGACGCCGATCAGCCGGGTGCTCGACCGCGACGGCCAGCCGCTGCTCGGCGAGGACGGGCAGCCGCTCGGCGGCCCGCGGTGCGAGGCGGAGGTGGTGGCCCCCGGACTGGCGCACACGCTCAACCAGGCCCTCCGCAAGGACGTCGAGCCGGGTTTCCCCGGCCAGACCGGCCGCCGGGCCTACGTCCCCGGCCACCAGATCGCCGGCAAGACCGGCACCACGCAGGACAACTTCTCCGTCACCTTCGTCGGCTACACCCCGCAGGTCGCGGCGAGCGTGATGGTCTACAACCCGGTGCGGAACGAGGACGTCGGCGGCTTCGGCGGGGGTGTCCCCGCGCAGATCTGGCACGACGCCATGCAGCCGATCCTCAGCGCGCGGGAACCGGTGCCGTTCCCGCCGGCCGACCCGTTCTACGTGCAGGGCACCCGGGAGACGGTGCCGGGTGGGTGCGTCGGCCGGTCCGCCGACCGCTGTCGCGGCCTGCTGGGCTCACGGGACCTGATGGCGAGCGTCGTGCCCGTCGACAGCGCCCGCCCGCCGGGCGTCGTCGTCGGCGTCGACCCCGGGCCCGGGGCGATCCTGGACCGGACCCAGGCCGTGACGGTCCTGGTCAGCAACGGTGCCCGCTGGAACCCGCCGCCGCCCCCGCCTCCGCCGCCGCCGCCCCCGCCTCCGCCTCCGCCGCCGCCGCCTCCGCCTCCGCCGCCGCCGCCGCCCCCGCCTCCGCCTCCGCCTCCGCCGCCCCCGCCCCCGCCTCCGCCGCCTCCGCCTGCGCCGGAGCCCCCGCCTCCGCCCGCGCCGGAGCCGCCTCCGCCCGCGCCGGAGCCGCCGCCTCCGCCCGCGCCGGAGCCGCCGCCGCCTGCGCCGGAGCCGCCGCCCGCGCCGGAGCCCCCGCCGCCGCCCGCGCCGGAACCGCCGCCGCCCCCGCCGGGCGAGCCGGAGCCGCCCCGGCCACCGGCAGAGCCGCCCGCCGAGCCGACGACGCCGCCGGACGCGGTGCAGTGAGAGCGGGTGGGGCGAGAGGGTGAGGGGCGGGGGGCCGGTCCTGGCGGTCTGGCCGCGTTGGTCGGTCTACCCAGCAGTGGGTAGCCACTGTTTCCCGGCTTCCCCCGCCCGCCCCTACTGTGACCCAGGCCACAGGCGTCGTCAACCCGCGGTACCGATCCGTCCGGGTCGGTCAGCCGACGCGGCGCAGGACCTCCGGGCCGAGCTGGTCGACGGCGGTGTGCCCGGTCAGGCCCAGCGTCAGGTCGAACTCCCCGACGACGTCCTCGACGACCTGGCGCACCCCCGCCTCGCCCGCCAGCGCGAGCCCCCAGGCGAAGGGCCGGCCGAGCAGCACCGCACGGGCCCCCAGGGCGACGGCGGTGAAGACGTCGGCGCCGCTGCGGATGCCGCTGTCGAGCAGCACCGGCGCCCGGTCGCCCACGGCCGCGACGACGTCGGGCAGCGCGTCCAGCGCGGCGATCGACCGGTCGACCTGCCGCCCGCCGTGGGTGCTGACGACGACGCCGTCCATGCCCTCGTCCAGCGCGCGGCGCGCGTCGTCGGGGTGCAGCACCCCCTTGAGCAGGATGGGCAGCTCCGTGCGGGCGCGCAGCCACGCGAGGTCGGCCCAGCTGATGGAGGGCCGCGAGTAGATCGCCAGGAACGTCTCGACGGCGGCGCGGGGGAGCGGTGAGCGCAGGTTCTCGCGGAACGGCCCCGGCCAGGCGCGGGCCATCGTGACCAGCGCACGCACGGCGGCCGGGGTGGGCCTCGGCTGGGGCTCCCGCGGGCCGGCCGCGGCGGCCCGCTCCTCGACGAGGCGGCGGAACACCGGGTCGGAGGTGTACTGCGCGATCCCCTTGCCGAGGGCGAACGGCAGGTGGCCGAGGTCCAGGTCCCGCGGGCGCCAACCCAGCATCGTGGTGTCGAGGGTGACCACCAGCGCCTCGCAGCCGGCCTTCTCTGCGCGGTGGACGAGGCTCTCCACGAGCTCGTCGGAGGTCGACCAGTACAGCTGGAACCACCGCGGGGAACCGTCCATCGCCGCGGCGCACTCCTCCATGGGGCGCGAGCCCTGGTTGGAGAAGACCATCGGGACGCCGGTGGCCGCGGCGGCGCGGGCGACGGCGAGGTCGGCCTCCGGGTGCACCAGCTCCAGCGCCCCGACCGGCCCCAGCAGCAGCGGGGCGGGCAGCCGGCGCCCGAAGAGCTCCACGGAGGTGTCCCGCACGCTGGCGTCGCGCAGCACCCGCGGGACCACGGCCCAGCGGTCGAAGGCGGCGCGGTTGGCGCGCTGGGTCACCTCGTCGCCGGCTCCACCCGCGACGTAGGCGTAGGCCCGGGCGTCGAGCGCCCGCTTGGCGCGCTCCTGCAGCCGCCGGACGCCGACCGGCACCCGGGGGGAGCGGCCGTACACGCCGGCCCGGTACACCTCGTTCTGCCGCCGTCGGCCGGCGCCCGCTTCGGTCACCCGGCCACCGTAGTGACCCTGCTCACGGGTGCTGCGGCAGGGGCGGGTGGCCGGCCAGGACACGCGTGCGATCGCCGGATGCGGGGTAGCGCGGGATGACATCAGGGGCCCCGGGGGTTCACCTGGTGGGGTGATCGACGGGTTTCTGCCGACACACCGCGCGACACGCGCGACACGCCCGTAACGGGCTAGCGACGAAGCGTCACTTCCGTCATCCTGGAACTCGAGGGCATCGGAAGGGGAGCAGGGCTGAACAGCGGTTGCGGGCGGATCGCCGGGCCGACGTGGACGACGTCGGCGCGGTTGGGCCACGGTGCCCTCCCCGCCGGTGTGGTGACCGGCCTCCTCGTCGTCCTGCTCGGCCTCGCCGTGGCCGGTGCGGCCCCGGCGCAGGCCCTCGACGACCCCTCCCGTCCCGACGCGCGGGTGACCCACGGCCCCAGCTGCCGACCGGGCGGCATCGTCGTGGAGGTCGTCGCCGGCACCGTGCCCTACAGCGTCGTGCTCGCCACCGGGCGGACGCCCTCGGGCGAGGACGAGGCCGTGCTCGTGGCCCTCGGCAGCGTGGTGCTGCGGACGGGTGACGTCGCCCCGGGCGAGACCATCGACCCGCGGCTGGAGTTCACCGCCCAGGACGGGTCGGGGGACACCTTCGTCGACGACCTGGCGGACTACACGCTGACCCGGCCCACGGTCGAGGACTGCGAGGTCGCCATGTCCCCGCCGCCGCCTCCGCCGGCCCCGCCCACCGCCGGGGTGGAGCCCACCGACCCGGGCTCCTCCGCCGGCACGACGGCGCCCGCACCGACGACCCCCGGTGGCACCGGGACGCCGACCAGCCCGGAGGCCACGACCGGCGGGCATCCCCGCACCTCCGAGGAGGCGGGCGCGCTCGTCCCGGCCGGCTCCCGGGGCGGGGGTTCCCCCGTGCAGCCGGGCGGCACGGTGGTCCTGCGCGGCGCCGGCTTCATCCCCGGCGAGCGGGTGGACGTGCTGCTCCACGGCAGCGGGACCGTGCTGGCCACCGTGACCGCGGACCCCAGCGGGGCCTTCCGCGTCGACGTCCGCATCCCCGAGGGGGTCGCCGCGGGTGCCGCCACGCTCGACCTGGTCGGGGCCGACTCCGCGGTCAGCGCCGGTGTCGCGCTGCAGGTGGCGGCCTCCGTCGAGGAGGAGCCGCCCGCCCGTGGTGTCGTCTCGCTGGCCTCGCTGGCGATCGCCGCGCTGGCGCTCGTCACGACCGCCGGCGGGCTCGTCTCGGTCGCCGGCCGGCAGCACGCCGGCCGACGCGCCGTCGGATCCGCCTCCGCCGCCTGAGTCGGTTTCGCCGTCACCCGTTCAGGGGACCCTGACCGCGTGCCACTGTCCGAGGACGCGCTCGCGCGCGGGGTCCCCCGGGACGCCGCCGCTCTTCCCGGAGCCGCCCCCCGCCCCGCCGAGACCTGGTTGCGGATCGTGCAGGTGCACGACCACATCACCCGGCGGGTCGACTCCGCGCTCCACCGCCACCACGACCTCTCCCTCACCGGCTTCGAGGCGCTGCGGCGCATCGCGGAGTCACCGGGCGAACGGGCCTCGATGGGAGAGGTGGCCGAAGCCGTCGGCCTCTCCCGGCCGGGCGTCACCAGCACGATCAACCGCCTGGTCGCCCAGGGGCTGGTCGTGCGGGAGCGGGTCGACGGCGACCGGCGCCTGCTGCACGCCCGGCTGACCCCCGCCGGCCGGGCGCGGGTGACGGCGGCCTGCACCACGCACGACGAGCTCGTCGCCCACCTGCTGACGCTGCTCGGCACCGACGCCGACGTCGTCACCGACGCTCTCGCCCGGGTCTCGGCCGCCACCCGCACCCGTCGCTGAACCCACCCGCCGGCGTGCGGGGGGTGCTGCGTACGGTGCCCTCCATGGGTGCCCAGGGTGATCGCCGCCACGCAGGCTCCGAGCGAGCGGGGGGTGCGGCGTGAACGGCGCGCAGGCCCTCATCCGGACGCTCGTCGACGGCGGCGTCGACGTCTGCTTCGGCAACCCGGGCACCTCCGAGATGCACTTCGTCGCGGCGCTCGACGCCGTCCCCGAGATGCGCGGCGTGCTCTGCCTGTTCGAGGGGGTGGCGACCGGGGCCGCCGACGGCTACGGCCGGATGACCGGCCGGCCGGCCGGCGTCCTGCTGCACCTCGGCCCGGGGCTGGCCAACGGGCTGGCCAACCTGCACAACGCCCGCCGCGCCGCGACCCCGATGGTGACCGTCGTCGGTGACCACGCCGGGTACCACAAGCAGTACGACTCCCCGCTGGACAGCGACATCGACGCGCTCGCCGGCACGGTGTCCCGCTGGGTGCGCCGCTCGGGGAGCTCCGCCGACGTGGCGGGGGACGCGGCCGAGGCGATCGCCGCGGCCTGCACCGCGCCCACCGGCATCGCCACGCTGATCCTGCCCGCCGACGTCTCCTGGTCCGAGGGAGCGGCGACGGCGGCTCCCCGGCCGGCCGGCCGGCCGGCGACCGTGGCCGACGACGCGGTCGCGCAGGTCGCCGCGCTGCTGACCTCCGGCGAGCCATGCGCGCTCCTCGTGGGCGGCGCGGCGACGAGGGAACCCGGGCTGCTCGCGGCGAGCCGCGTCGCACAGGCGGCCGGGGCGCGGCTGTTCTGCGAGACCTTCCCGGCGCGGCTGGAGCGCGGGGCCGGCCTGCCGGCCGTCGAGCGCCTGCCCCGGGCGGGCCAGCAGGTCGCCGCCCGGCTGGCCGGCGTCCGCCACCTCGTCTGCGTCGGCGCACGGCCGCCGGTGGAGTTCTTCGCCTACCCCGACCGGCCCAGCAGCCTGGTCCCCGAGGGCTGCGAGGTCCACCTGCTCGGCGACGGCGGGGACGACGTCGTCGGGGCGCTCGCCCGGCTCGCCGACCTCGTGGGCCCGGACGTCGAGCCCGACCTCCAGCCCCTCCGGCGGCCCGACCTGCCGACCGGCGCGCTGACCCCGGACGCCGTCGGCGCGGCGCTGGGCGCCCTGCTCCCCGAGGGGGCGGTCGTCGTGGACGAGGGGGTCACCTCCACCCGGCAGATGCCCGTCCCGACCGCGGGCGCGCCACGCCACGACTGGCTGACCCTCACCGGCGGTGCGATCGGCCAGGGGCTCCCTGTCGCCACCGGCGCGGCGGTCGCCTGCCCGGGGCGGCGGGTGGTCAACCTGGAGGGCGACGGCAGCGCCATGTACACGATCTCGGCGCTGTGGACCCAGGCGCGCGAGCAGCTCGACGTCACCACGGTCGTCTTCAGCAACCGCTCCTACCGCATCCTCGAGGGCGAGCTCCGCAACGTCGGGGCGGAGGCCTCCGGGCCGCGGTCCAGGGACCTGCTGGAGCTGAACCGGCCGGACCTCGACTTCGTCGCGCTCGCTGCCGGGATGGGCGTTCCCGGCAGCAGGGCGACGACCGCGGAGGAGTTCGTCGAGCAGTTCCGGCGCGCGGTCACCGAACCCGGACCGCACGTGATCGACGTCGTGCTCTCCGTGGGCTGACCGAGTCCGGATCGTTGCCTCCCGGGGCCGTGCGTGCGCGGACCCTGTGCTTGTATCCAGGTGATCCACACCACCGACCGGAGGCATCCGGCGGTGGCGAGCGGTCGACGACGACCGATGGGGGAGGAAGCATGCGCATCTCGGCAGGCCTCGCAGGCGTGGCCTTGATCGGACTGGTCTCCGCGTGCGGCGGGGACGACGGCGGAGGTGGCACCGCGGCCGACAGCGGCACCGGTGGCGGTGACGCCGCCTCGTCCTACCCGACCGAGTCGATCCGCATGATCGTGCCCTACGGCGCGGGCGGGCCGACCGACCTGACCACCCGCAC
This sequence comes from Blastococcus sp. SYSU DS0669, assembly GCF_054050895.1. Taxonomy (NCBI): domain Bacteria; kingdom Bacillati; phylum Actinomycetota; class Actinomycetes; order Geodermatophilales; family Geodermatophilaceae; genus Blastococcus; species Blastococcus sp. SYSU DS0669. The sequence goes on from NZ_JBJHAE010000011.1 coordinate 74,909, forward strand.
CGTCGGCGCCTGCATCGAGGAGGAGCTCGGGCAGACCGTGGTGGTCGAGAACCTGCCCGGTGGCTCCGGTGCCCTGGCGACGACCGAGCTCATCGCCGCCGAGCCCGACGGGTACACCCTGTCGCTGGTCACCGCCGGCACCATGGTGCTGACGCCGCTGGCCAACGAGGTGGGCTACACCAAGGACGACATCACCCCGGTCGGCGTCATGACCGAGGTGCCGTCGGTCCTGGCCGTGGGGGAGAACTCGCCGTACGCCTCCGCGGAGGACTTCTTCGCCGCCGTCGAGGCCCAGCCGGGCACCGTCACCGTCGGCACCCCCGGAGCCTCCACGCCCCAGGCGATCGAGCTGCAGCGGCTGGCCGAGGAGCACGGCGTGCAGGTGACCGCGGTGCCCTTCAACGGCAACGCCGAGATGACCACCGCCCTGCTCGGCGGGAACGTCGACGCCGTGCTCATCAACGCCTCGAGCGACGTCGTGCAGAACATCGAGTCCGGCGCGTTCGTCCCGCTCGTGGCCTCGCCCGAGGAGCGGCTGTCCTGGCTGCCCGACACCCCGACCTTCACCGAGCTCGGCTACGACGGCCTGACCCTGTCCGGGTCGACCTTCGGCCTCGCCGGCCCGGCGGGGCTGCCCGACGACGTCGTCTCGACGCTGGAGGACACCCTGCAGACCTGCCTGGAGAAGCCCGAGGTGCAGCAGACGCTCGGCGAGGAGTACGTCCTCGAGGAGTTCGCCGGCGCCGAGGAGCTCGCCGCGGTCCTCGACCGCACCCAGGAGGTCTACGAACCGATCCTCGGCTGACCCGATCCCCGTACGACCCGCCCCCGACCACCGGAGGAACCCATGCGCCGTACCCGCTCGACCTTCCCCGCGCTCATCGCCGCGTCCGTGCTCACCCTCGCCGCCTGCGGCGGCGACGACGGTGGTGAGGAGGCCGCCACCGGCGGCGGTGGCGGCGATGCCGCGGCCTCGGACTACCCCACCGAGAGCATCAACCTGATCGTCCCCTACGCCGCGGGTGGCCCGACCGACCTGGCGGCGCGCACCATCGGCAGCTGCATCGAGGAGGAGCTGGGCCAGACCGTCATCGTGGAGAACCGCGAGGGCGCCTCCGGCTCGGTCGGCATGCAGGCGATGCTCGCCGGCGGGAACGACGGGTACACGCTGTCCCTGATCGCCGTGCCGGCCTCGGCCACCAACCCGCTGCAGGACGACGTCGGCTACACCAACGAGGACTACGTCCCGATCGCCGCGGTCACCGAGATCCCCTCGGCGCTCATCGTGGGGGCGGACTCGCAGTTCTCGACCGCCGAGGAGTTCTTCACCTACGCGGAGGAGAACCCGGGCGAGCTCAACGTCGGCGTCCCCGGCACCACGACGTCGCAGGCGATGGAGCTGCGCCGCCTGGCAGAGGAGTACGGCGTCGAGGTCACCGCGGTGCCGTTCACGGGCAACGCCGAGATGACGACGGCGATCCTCGGCGGCAACGTCGACGCCATCTTCATCAACAGCTCGCAGGACGTGCTGGAGAACATCGAGGCCGGCAGCTTCGTCCCGCTCGCGGTCAGCCCGCCGGAGCCGGTCGACTACATCGAGGCGCCGACCCTGGCCGAGTCCGGCTTCGAGGAGCTGACCAACAGCGTCTCGGTCTTCGGCCTGGCCGCCCCGGCGGGGGTCCCGGACGACGTCGTCACCACGCTCGAGGAGACGGTGGACACCTGCCTCCAGAAGGACGAGGTGCGGCAGCAGCTGGGCGAGCAGTACGTTCCCGACGAGTTCATCGGCAGCGACGACTTCGCCACGCGGATCGACGAGATCGTCGAGGCCTACGGACCCATCCTGCAGGAGTGATCCCCGCAGCTGCGGGGACCGGCACTGCGCCGGTCCCCGCGGCTGCACGCCTGGTGCCGTCCGCCCGTTTCCCCCGGAGATCTGATGACGAAGCAGTTGCACCGGCTCGCGCCGCTGATCCTGGTGGCCCTCGGTGTGGCCGCGATGCTGGGCGCCCGTGGGCTGGGTCTCGGTGAGCTGGGCGCCCCCGGTCCCGGCCTGTGGCCCTTCATCGTGTCGCTCGTGCTCACCGCGACGGGGGTGGTGCTGCTCTTCATCGACGACCCCGAGGACTACGAGCCGTGGACCCGCGGCACCCTCGGGATCGCCTTGGGGCTGGTGAGCCTCGCGGTCTTCATCGTCCTCTTCCAGACGATCGGCTTCCTGGTCTCGGCGGTGCTGATGCTGCTGTTCTGGCTGCGGATCTTCGCGCGAGAGCCGTGGCGCCTGGCCGTGCCCCTCGCCGTCCTCGGTGCGCTGGCGTTCCACCTCGTCTTCGTCGAGGCGCTGGCCGTACCGTTCCCCGACGGCATCCTCTTCGCACCGGCCGGGAGCTGAGCCATGGGCATCCTCGAAGGTCTCGGCCAGGGGTTCTCGGTCGCGCTGGACCCGACGAACCTCCTCTACGTCTTCATCGGCGTGCTCATCGGCACGGTCATCGGCGTGCTGCCGGGTCTCGGGCCGACGGCGACCATCGCGCTCCTGCTGCCGATCACCTACGAGATCGAGCCGGTCACCGCAGTCATCCTGCTCGCGGGCATCTACTACGGGTCGATGTACGGCGGCACCATCACCTCGGTGCTGCTGCAGCTGCCGGGCGAGGCCGCCTCGGTGGTCACCACCTTCGACGGCTACCAGATGGCCAAGCAGGGCCGCGCCGGCCCGGCCCTGGGCATCGCCGCGGTCGGCTCCTGGATCGGCGGCACGATCTCCGTGGTCGGGCTGGTCCTGCTCGCGCCGCCGCTGGCCGACCTGGCGGTCCAGTTCGGGTCCCAGGAGTACGTGGCCCTCACCGCGCTGGGCATCCTGCTCGTCACGTACCTGGGCACCCGGCACCCGGTGAAGAGCCTGTCCATGGCCGCCCTCGGCCTGCTGCTGGCCACGGTCGGGCAGGACCTGATCACCGGGACCGGCCGCTTCACCTTCGGGTCGATCTCGCTGTTCGACGGGTTCGACTTCGTCGCGGTGGCGATGGGGCTCTTCGGCGTCGGCGAGATCCTCTACAACGTCGAGAAGACCGAGAAGGCGCAGGCGATCAAGAGCAAGGTCAAGAACATCTGGCCGACCCGCAAGGACTTCAAGGACTCCTCCGGCGCGATCGCGCGAGGTTCGGTCATCGGGTTCTTCATCGGGGTGCTGCCCGGCGGTGGTGGCGTCATCTCCTCGCTCGCCTCCTACGCGATGGAGAAGCGGAGGGCCAAGGACCCGACCCGCTTCGGCAAGGGCGCCATCGAAGGCGTCGCCGGGCCGGAGACGGCGAACAACGCCTCCTCCACCTCGGCGTTCATCCCCCTGCTCACCCTCGGGATCCCGCCCAACGTGGTGCTGGCGCTGATCTTCGGCGCGCTGCTGATCCAGGGCATCACGCCGGGCCCGCAGCTGATCGAGCAGCAGCCCGAGATCTTCTGGGGCGTCATCGCGTCGATGGCCATCGGCAACCTGATGCTGCTCATCCTCAACGTCCCGCTCGTCGGTTTCTTCGTCCAGCTGCTGCGAGTGCGCGCGGGCATCCTTGCCGCGTTCGCCCTGCTGGTGACGATGGCCGGCGTCTTCTCGGTCAACAACGACCCCTTCGACATGTGGATCGTCCTGATCTTCGGGATCATCGGCTGGCTGATGAAGAAGACCGGGTTCGAGCCCGGCCCGCTGGTCCTGGCCTTCGTCCTGGGCGCGATCCTCGAGTCGAACTTCCGCCGGTCGATGCTGATCTCGGGCGGCGAGTTCTCCACGTTCTTCACCCGTCCCATGTCCGGGACGCTCTTCGCAGTGATGGCCCTGGTGATCATCTGGAGCACCGTCCAGGGCATCCGTCGTCGGCGGAACCGCAGCCGGCCGAGCGTCCCCGGCGAGGAGGACCTGGCGGCGACCGGGACCACCGCCGAGCCCGAGGGCACGCCTGGCCTCGAGAACACCGACGACACGGAGGGCGCCACGACCGGAGCCCCGCGGGAGGGCACCGGCTCGACGGGTTCGACCGGCTCGACGGCACAGGGCGGGGGGCCGGGGCCTGACCGTTCCTGACCGAACCCAGCGGGTAGTGCCGCCAGCACCCGCTCACCACGCACCGGCCTACGCATCGGGGGGAAAGTGATCGACAAGCGGGTGGCGTCGCTCGCCGACGCGGTCGCGGGCGTCCAGGACGGCGCGACCGTCCTCGTCGGCGGGTTCGGTGCGGCGGGCGTGCCCGTCGAGCTCGTGCACGCCCTCCTCGAGCAGGGGGCCCGGGACCTCACGATCGTCACCAACAACGCCGGCAGCGGGGAGACCGACGTCGCCGCGCTCATCCGGGAACGGCGGGTGCGCAAGATCATCTGCTCGTACCCGCGGTCGGCCGGGTCGATCTGGTTCGAGGAGTTCTACCGGGCCGGCGACATCGACCTCGAGCTGGTGCCGCAGGGCACCCTCAGCGAGCGGATGCGGGCCGCGGGGGCGGGGCTGGGCGGCTTCTTCACGCCGGCCGGCGCCGACTCACTGCTGGCTCGCGGCAAGGAGTTGCGCATGATCGGTGGACGTCAGCACGTCTTCGAGGAGCCCCTGCGCGGGGACGTCGCCCTGGTCAAGGCCCTGCGCGCGGACCGGTGGGGCAACCTCGTCTACAACAAGGCGGCGCGGAACTTCGGGCCCACCATGGCCACCGCCGCAGAGCTGACCGTCGTCCAGGTGCGGGAGTTCGTCGAGCTCGGCGAACTGGACCCCGAGGCGGTCGTGACCCCCGGCATCTTCGTCGACCGGGTCGTCGAGGTGGGTGCATGACCACCGTCCCGCTGTCGCAGACCGACATGGCCGCCCGCGTGGCCCAGGAGATCCCCGACGGCTCCTACGTGAACCTGGGGATCGGCATGCCCACACTCGTCGGCGACGTCGTGTCCGATGGCAAGGAGGTCGTCTTCCACAGCGAGAACGGCATCCTCGGCATGGGCCCCGCCCCGGCGCCCGGCGAGGAGGACTGGGAGCTGATCAACGCGGGCAAGGTGCCGGTCACCCTGGTCACCGGCGGCTCGTACTTCCACCACACCGACTCGTTCATGATGATGCGCGGCGGCCACATCGACGTCACCGTGCTGGGCGCCTTCCAGGTCTCCGCGCAGGGAGACCTGGCCAACTGGGCGACCGACGACGCGCACCTGCCCCCCGCGGTCGGCGGCGCGATGGACCTGGCGGTCGGCGCCAAGCGGGTGCTCGTGCTGATGATGCACACGACCCCCGACGGCCGGCCCAAGCTGCTCCCGGAGTGCACCTACCCGCTGACCGCCGCGCGCGTGGTCGACCGCGTCTTCACCGAGCTCGCCGTCATCGACGTCACCCCGAGCGGGCTGCTCGTGCGCGAGATGGTCACCGGGCTCACCCGCGAGGAGCTGCAGCGGCGCACCGCCGCCCCGCTGGAGTTCGCCGACGAGGTCGCCGTCCTGGAGCCGTCCGGCCGCTGACCCGCCGGGCGCCGGGATCGGGTTCCTCTCCCGGCCGACCTGTTCCGGGGGATGTCGGTCTCTGCCCACGCAGTGTGGGCAGAGACCGACGTGTCGGGGACCCTTCCTCGCGGTCCGGAGCGGCCGGCCGCGAGGGTCGGGCGGATCCTCCGGAGGCGGGCCCTCCCGAACACTTCAAGCCCGTAGTGTTTCGCCCGTACGAGAACGGGCAGGACGCGATCATGCTCGCGCAGTGCACCGTGGTCGTGCCGACGATCGGACGTCCCTCGCTGGACGTCCTGCTCGACGCGCTGGCCGCTGCCCCGGGCCCGCGCCCCGCCGAGCTGATCGTGGTCGACGACCGCCCCACCGGGGAGCCGCTGGACCCCGACCGCCCCGGCCTGCCGCCGGTCCGCGTGGTCCGCACCGGGGGCGGTGGCCCCGCCCGCGCCCGCAACCTCGGCTGGCGCACCGCCCGCACGGAGTGGGTCGCCTTCCTCGACGACGACGTGGTCACCGACCCCGACTGGTACGAACGCCTGGCGGCCGACCTCGCCGACCTGCCGGCCGACGTCGCCGGCAGCCAGGGGCGGGTCCGGGTGCCGCTGCCCGAGGGCCGCCGCCCCACGGACTGGGAGCGCGGCACCGCCGGGCTCGCCACCTCCAGCTGGATCACCGCCGACCTCGCCTACCGCCGCAGCGCGCTGGCCGCCGTCGGTGGCTTCGACGAACGCTTCCCCCGGGCCTTCCGCGAGGACTCCGACCTCGCGCTGCGCGTCATGGACACCGGCGCACGGCTGGTCCGCGGGCAGCGGTGGATCACCCACCCCGTCCGGCCGGCGGACCGCTGGGTCAGCGTCCGGGTCCAGGCCGGCAACGCCGACGACGTCCTCATGCGGCGGCTGCACGGCGCCGGCTGGCGGGAGCGGGCCGACGCCGCCCTCGGCCGCCGGCCGCAGCACACCGCCGTCACCGCCGCGGCGGTCGCCGCGCTCGGCCTCGCCGCAGCCCGGCGGCCGCGGGCCGCCCTCGCCGCGGCGTCCGCCTGGGCCGTCGGCACCGCGGAGTTCGCCTGGCGGCGGATCGCCCCCGGTCCGCGGGACCGCGCCGAGGTGGCGACGATGCTCGCCACCAGCGCGCTGATCCCGCCGCTCGCCACCTGGCACTGGCTGCGCGGGGTCGTGCGGCACGTGGGCGTGCAGCGGTGGCGCGGGCTACCCGAGCTGGTGCTCTTCGACCGCGACGGCACGCTGGTGCACGACTTCCCCTACAACGGCGACCCCGAGTGGGTGCGCCCGGTGGACGGGGCGCTGGAGGCGCTCGACCGGCTGCGCGCCCGGGGCGTGCGGGTCGGCGTGGTCAGCAACCAGTCGGGCGTCGCCCGCGGGCTCATCACCCCCGACCAGGTCGACGCCTGCATGAAGCGGCTCGACGAGCTGCTCGGCCCCTTCGAGACGATCCAGGTCTGCCCCCACGGGCCGGACGACGGCTGCGACTGCCGCAAGCCCGCGCCCGGGATGGTCCTCGCCGCGTGCGCCGAGCTCGGCGTCGACCCGGCCCGCTGCGTCGTCGTGGGCGACATCGGGGCCGACGTCGAGGCGGCGGCCGCGGCCGGCGCCCGGGGCATCCTGGTGCCGACCCCGGTGACCCGCCGCGAGGAGGTGGCGGCGGCGCCACAGCGCGCGACGAGTCTGCCCGCGGCCGTCGACGACGTCCTGGCCGGGTTGTGGTGAGCGCCCCGCGGACCGTCCTGGTCGCCCGGCTCGACAATGCCGGCGACGTCCTCCTGCAAGGCCCGCTCGTGCGCGCGGTCGCGCACGGCGCCGACCGCGTCGTCTTCCTCGCCGGACCGTCGGGTGCGGCCGCGGCGGAGCTGCTGCCCGGCGTCGACGAGGTGTGGACGTGGGCCTGCCCCTGGATCCTCGGCGACGCGCCGCCGGTCGACGCCGACGACCTCGCCGCCCTCACCGACCGCCTGCGGGCGCTCGCGCCGGACGAGGCGGTCATCTCCACGTCGTTCCACCAGTCGCCCCTGCCCCTGGCGCTGGTGCTCCGGACGGCGGGCGTGCCGCGCATCTCGGCGATCAGCGTGGACTACCCCGGTGCGCTGCTCGACGTCCGCCACCGGGTCGAGGACGACCTCCCGGAGCCCGAGCGCGCGCTGTCGCTCGCACGGGCCGCCGGGTTCGAGCTGCCGGCCGGCGACGACGGCCGGCTGGCGGTGCGCCGGCCCCTGCCCCCGGTCGCGCACCCTTCCGCCGCCGGGCCGCGGGGCGATGATCTGTCGCCCGGGTACATCGTGCTGCACCCGGGCGCCTCCGTGCCCGCGCGTGCGTGGCCGGCCCGGCGCTGCGCGGAGGCGGTCGAGGCGCTCGCCGACGCCGGCCACCGGGTCCTGGTCACCGGCGGCCCGGCCGAGCGCGCGCTGACCGCCTCCGTCGCCGGGGACCGCGGCGTCGACCTCGGCGGCGAGACCTCGCTGGCCCAGATGGCCGCGCTGCTCGACGGCGCGGACGCCGTGGTCGTCGGCAACACCGGCCCGGCGCACCTCGCCGCCGCCGTGGGCACGCCCGTCGTCTCGCTGTTCGCGCCGGTGGTCCCCGCCGTCCGCTGGGCGCCCTACGGCGTGCCCAGCGTGCTGCTGGGCGACCAGTCGGCCCCCTGCGCCGGCACCCGGGCCCGCGAGTGCCCCGTGCCCGGCCACCCCTGCCTCACCGAGGTGACCGCGTCGGACGTGGTCGCCGCGGTGCAGAAGTTGCGCGCGGTCCAGCAGCCGGCCGTCCACCGCATCCGCCCCGCAGCCCGAGAGGCGGCGACGAGCACCCAGGTGAGAGCGTGAAGATCCTGATCTGGCACGTGCACGGCTCCTGGACGACGGCGTTCGTCCAGGGCCGCCACGACTACCTGCTCCCGGTGACGCCGGGCCGCGACGGCGACGGGCTGGGTCGCGCCCGCACCTGGGACTGGCCGGCGTCGGCGCGGGAGGTCACCCCCGCGCAGCTGCGCGAGGAGCAGCCCGACGTCGTCGTGCTCCAGCGCCCGCGAGACCTCGAGCTCTGCCGCGAGTGGCTCGGGCGCGAGCCGGGCCGCGACCTGCCCGCGGTCTTCCTGGAGCACAACGCGCCCGGGCTGGAGCCCGGTGACGGGCCGGTCCCGCACACCCGGCACCCGATGGCCGGCCGCGACGACATCCCGATCGTGCACGTCACGCACTTCAACGAGCTGTTCTACGACAACGGCCGGGCGCCGACGACGGTGATCGAGCACGGCATCGTCGACCCGGGGGAGCGGTGGACCGGCGAGCTGGCCCGCGCCGCCGTCGTCACCAACGAGCCGGTCCGCCGGGGGCGCACCGTGGGCGCGGACCTGCTGCCCGGGCTCGCCGCGGTCGCACCGGTCGACGTCTTCGGCATGGGCCTGACCGGCCTGCACGAGGCCTGCGGCCTGGACCCCGACCGCGTGGCGCTCTTCGACGACCCGCCGCAGGCGGCGATGCACGCCGAGCTCGCCCGCCGCCGGGTCTACGTGCACCCGGTGCGCTGGACCTCCCTGGGCCTCTCCCTGCTGGAGGCCATGCACCTGGGCATGCCCGTGGTCGCGCTGGCCACCACCGAGGTGGTCGAGGCGGTGCCCGCCGACGCCGGCGTCGTCTCCACCCGCCCCGAGCGTCTCTGGGACGGGGTGCGCCAGTTCCTCGACGACCCGGACGCGGCCCGTCTCGCCGGCAAGGCTGCCCGTGCGGCGGCACTGGAGCGCTACGGCCTGGCGCGGTTCCTGCGCGACTGGGACGCGCTGCTCGAGGAGGTGACCCGGTGATGTGCCTGTCAGTCCGGCGAAGCCGGTCCGCTCCGACACCGGAGGTGCGTCGATGAGGATCCACCTGGTCAGCGAGCACGCCAGCCCGCTCGCCGCGATCGGCGGCGTGGACGCCGGTGGGCAGAACGTGCACGTCGCGGCCCTCGCCGCCGGGCTCGCGCAGCGCGGGCACGAGGTCACCGTGCACACCCGCCGCGACGACGCGTCGCTGCCCGAGCGGGTGGTCACGCCGGACGGCTACGACGTCGTCCACGTCACCGCCGGCCCGGCCGAGCCGCTGCCCAAGGACGAGCTGCTCGAGCACATGCCGGCCTTCGCGCGGGTGCTGCGGCACGGCTGGGCGGTCCAGCCCCCCGACGTCGTGCACGCGCACTTCTGGATGAGCGGCCTGGCCTCGGTCGAGGCCTCGGCCAGCCTGCTCACGCCGGTCCCGGTGCTGCAGACCTTCCACGCCCTGGGCTCGGTCAAGCGCCGCCACCAGGGGGACGCCGACACCTCGCCCGCCGAGCGGATCGACCTCGAGCGGGGGCTCTGCCGCGACGTGACCCACGTGGTGGCGACCTGCTCCGACGAGGTGTTCGAGCTGCGCCGCCTCGGGCTGACCACCGACCGCGTCTCGATCGTGCCCTGCGGCGTCGACACCTCGGTGTTCACGCCCCGCGGCGCGGTCGCCCCGCGAGGGGAGCGCAGGCGGCTGCTCGTCCTCGGCCGGCTGGTCGAGCGCAAGGGCCAGGACGACGCCGTCCGAGCGCTGCGCGCGGTGCCCGACGCCGAGCTCGTCGTCGTGGGCGGCCCGCCGGCGGGGGAGCTCGACGCCGACCCCGAGGTGACCCGGCTGCGCGCCCTCGCGGCTGCGGCCGGCGTCGCCGACCGGCTGGTCTTCACCGGCGCCGTGGCCCGCGCCGACGTCCCGGCTTGGATCCGCTCGGCCGACGTCGTCCTCGCCGTCCCGTGGTACGAGCCCTTCGGCATCACCCCGCTGGAGGCCATGGCCTGCGCCCGCCCGGTCGTCGCGACGGCCGTCGGCGGGCTGCAGGACACCGTCGTCGACGGGGTCACCGGTGACCTCGTCCCACCGCGCGACCCCGAGCGCCTCGGCGCGGTGCTCGCCGCGCTGCTCGCCGACGACGAGCGGCGCGCCGCCTACGGAGCCGCGGGGGTGAAGCGGGCCCGCACCCGCTACCGCTGGTCCCGCGTCGTCGCCGACACCGAGACCGTCTACCGCCAGGTCCTGACCCGGCGCAGCCCCGTGGAGGTCGCCCGATGAGCGTCACCCCGCACTCGTTCTTCGAGAACGTCGCGACCCAGGACCCGGCGCGCGAGGTTCCGGCGCCGGACACCTGCACCCACCTGACCGGGGCCGACCACGTCGCCTCGCTGCGCAATGCCCTGCGCTCGCTGGAGGCGCAGCTGCCGGTGCTCGACCGCTGGGGGCGGCTGCTGGCCGACGTCCTGTGCGGCCCGTCCCGGGGGCGGCTGCTGGCCGCGGGCAACGGCGGCAGCGCGGCCCAGGCCCAGCACCTCACCGCGGAGCTGGTGGGCCGCTACCGCGCCGACCGGCCGCCCTTCTCCGCCATCTGCCTCACCGCGGAGACCTCCTCGCTGACCGCGATCGCCAACGACTACCCGGCCGACGAGCTCTTCGCCCGGCAGGTCGAGGCCCACGGCCGGGAGGGCGACGTGCTCGTCCTGCTCTCGACGTCGGGCCGGTCACCGAACGCGGTCGCCGCCGCCCGGCGGGCCCGCGACTGCGGGATCACCACGCTGGCGATCACCGGGCCGGCGCCCAACCCGCTGGCCGCCGCCGCCGACGAGGCGGTCTGCATCGACTCCCCGTGGACCGCCACCGTGCAGGAGTGCCACCTGGCCGCCCTGCACCTGGTCTGCGCCGCCTTCGACGCGGCCGTGCTCGCCGACCCGCCCCGGGTGCCGACGGGGCCGTCGTTCGAGGCGGCGCAGTGAGCGCCCGGCCGCTGGTCGTCGTCGGCGACGCGCTGCTCGACGTCGACCTCGTCGGCACGGCGTCGCGGCTGACCCCCGACGCCCCGGTGCCGGTGGTGGAGGACATCGAGCGGCGGGAACGCCCCGGCGGCGCCGCGCTGGCGGCGGTCATCGCTGCCTCGGCGGGCTCGCGCGAGGTGGTGCTGGTCGCGCCGCTCGACTCCGACGAGGACGCCGACCGGCTGCGCGCCCTGCTCGCCGGCCGGGTCCGCCTGGTCGAGATCCCGGCCACCGGCGGCACCGCCGTGAAGCAGCGGGTGCGGGTCGGCGACCACTCCGTCGCCCGGCTGGACAGCGGGGCGCCCACCGCGGTGCTCGGGGAGCTCCCGGCCGCGGCCGCCGAGGCGATCCGGGACGCCGCCGCCGTCCTCGTCGCCGACTACGGCCGGGGGACGACGGCCGATCCCGCCGTGCGCGCCGCCCTCGCCGAGGCCCGCGGCCCCGTGGTCTGGGACCCGCACCCGCGGGGCGCCGACCCGGTACCCAGCGCCCGCCTGGTCACGCCCAACGGGGCGGAGGCCGCCCGCGTGGTCCCGGCCGTGGACGGCGAGGGCCTGGCGGCCGTCGGTGCGCGAGCGGAGGCGCTCATCCGCCACTGGGGCGTGGGCGCGGTCGCGGTGACGATGGGCGCCCGCGGCGCGCTCCTCTCCTACGGCACCGGCGCGCCGATGGTGGTGCCCGCGGTCGCGGTGACCGGTGGCGACCCCTGCGGCGCCGGCGACTCCTTCGCGGCGGCCGCAGCGCTGGCCCTCGCCGACGGCGCGGTCACCGGTGAGGCGGTCGCCGCCGCGGTGGCCTTCGCCTCGGCGTTCGTCGCCCGCGGCGGGGCGACCGCGTGGGACGCCGACGAGCGGGTCGAGGGGGCGGCTCCCGATCCCGGGGCGGACGGCGTCATCGCGCGGGTGCGCGCGGCCGGGGGCACCGTCGTCGCCACCGGCGGCTGCTTCGACCTGCTGCACCCGGGGCACGTCGCCACGCTGCGCGCCGCCCGCGGCCTGGGGGACTGCCTCGTCGTGTGCATCAACTCCGACGACTCGGTGCGCCGGCTCAAGGGCCCCTCGCGGCCGCTGGTCACCGCACCCGACCGGGCCCGCGTGCTGGAGGCCCTGGAGTTCGTCGACGCCGTGGTGGTCTTCGAGGAGGACACCCCCACCCGGGTGCTCGACCGGTTGCGCCCCGACGTGTGGGCCAAGGGCGGCGACTACGCCGGTGCCGACCTGCCCGAGGCCGAGGTGCTGCGCAGCTGGGGTGGTCAGGCCGTCGTCCTGCCCTACCTCGACGGCCACTCGACCACGGCCCTGGTCGAGCGCTCCCGCGTATGAGGCCGACGGCCGTGGTCCTCCGGCCGCTGGGGCTGGGTGACCTGCTCACCGGCGTGCCCGCCATCCGGGCGGTGCGGGCGGCCGTGCCCGGCCACCGGCTCGTGCTGGCGACGACGACGGCGCTGCAGCCGCTGGCCGAGCTGATCGACGCGGTCGACGAGGTCCTGCCCGCCCGCGAGCTGGAGCCCCTGGACTGGGCCGGCCCGCCCCCGGAGCTCGCCGTCGACCTGCACGGCAAGGGCCCGGCGTCGCACGTGGTCGTCGCCGACCTGCGCCCGCGGCGGCTGCTCACCTTCGCCAGCCCGGGCTACCCCGGGCCGGCGTGGTACCCCGACGAGCACGAGGTCCGGCGCTGGTGCCGGCTGGTCTCCGAGGGGCTGGGCGTGGACGCCGACCCCGACGCCCTCGACATCGCGGTGCCGGCCGTGCCCCCGCCGGTCCGGGGAGCCGCCGTCGTGCACCCCGGGGCGGCGTTCCCCGGCCGGCGCTGGCCGGCCGAGCGCTTCGCCGCCGTCGCCCGGCACCTCGCCGACGGCGGTCACGACGTGCGGATCACCGGCGGCCCGGCCGAGGTCGAGCTGGCCCGGTCGGTGGCCGCGGCCGCGGGGCTCCCGGAGACGGCCGTGCTCGCCGGACGGACGACGTCGACGGAGCTCGCCGCGGTGGTGGCCGCCGCCGGGCTGGTCGTGTGCGGCGACACCGGCGTCGCGCACCTGGCGACCGCCTACCGGCGACCCTCCGTGGTGCTCTTCGGCCCGGTGTCGCCGGCGCTGTGGGGGCCGCCGCCGCGCCCGCAGCACGTCGTGGTCTGGCACGGTGACGGCACGGGTGACCCGTGGGGCACCGAGCTGGACCCCGCGCTGGAGGGGATCACCGTCGACGAGGTCCTGGAGGCCCTCGCCACCCTGCCCAGCTGCCGGGATCAGGTCACCTGATCCCGGAGCGTCCTCCCTCGCGGTGCGCGGTGGGGGAGGACGCTCCACGACGAGGGAGGACGGCGGCTACCCGCGCTGGCGCAGGGCGTCGAAGAGGACCATCTGCAGGTCCTCCTCCTCGACGGCCGAGTACGCCGCGCCGCCGGTGGCCTCGGCGATCTCCTCGAGGGCGCTGAGGTCGGCGTCCGGGCCCAGGGCGACACCGATGACCTTGACCGGCCGGTCGGGGTCGGCCTCGGACTCCAGCGTGCTGAGCAGGTTCTCCAGGCTGGTGCCCTCGGCGTCGTCCTCGTTGGTGCCGTCCGTGACGACCAGGACGCTGTTCACCGCCGTCGGGTCGTAGTTCTCCCGCGCGGCCCGCACGGCGGCCAGCGTGGTGTCGTAGAGCCCCGTCCCACCGGGGGTCAGCCGGTCGGGGATGGTCTGCAGCTGCTCGTCGAGGACGGCGCGCTGCGTCTGGCCGCCGACGTCGGCGTCGAGCTCGCGGGTGGGCACCAGCTCGGTCCAGTCCTGCTCGCCGTTCAGCTCGTAGGCGAAGGCCCAGAGGCCGAGGGCGTAGTCGTCGGGGACGAGGGCGAGCGTGCTCCGGGCAGCGTCCCGGGCCAGGGTGGCCCGCGTGCCACCGTTCACCGGGGCCTCCATGGACGTGGAGACGTCGAAGACGGTCAGGACGCGCGACGGTGCGGCGAGGCTGGAGAGCCGGGTCAGCAGCGCCTGCACCTGCGGGGCGTCCAGGGGCAGCAGCTCGGGGGCCGCCTCGGCGATCCCGGTGTCGGCACCGGCGCCGGGCGGGGCGGCGCCCTCCGGCCCGCGGAAGCCCGCGTCCCGGACGGCGACCTGCGCGTCCTCCGAGAGGAGGCGATCGGTGACGATCTCGACGGCGCGCTGCTGGGCCCCGGTGGGCCCGCTCACGGTGAGGACGGGGTAGTCCAGCGCCGGGGAGCCCTCGGCGGGGTAGACCGCGACCAGGGACGAGCCCTCGGCCTCCTGGTTGATCGCGTAGACCTCCTGCTCGCTCACCGGCACCAGCGGGGCGTCGGCGCCACCCTCGCTGCCGGCGGTCAGCGCCTCCCCTGCGGTGAGCTCGGTGCTGCGCGCGGCGGCGAGCACCGCGGCCACCACGGCGTTGTCGGCGTCGGTGTCGCCACCGAGAGCGGTGCGCACCGCGGCCAGCGCGGAGAGCGCCTCGGCGCTCGCGGCCAGGTCGGGCACGGCCAGCGGCCGCCCGGTGCCGAGCGCCTCGGCCCAGCCCGGCCCCTGCCCGGCCCAGCCCAGCTCCTCGACGACGCCCTCGCTGGTGGCCAGCACGACGGGGGAGATCGCCATGGAGCCGACCTGCTCCAGCTGGGCGCCGGTGACGCGGGCCGGCCAGAGCGACGAGTCGGGCACCCACACGTCGGGCAGCGCGTCCTCGTCGAGGGCGCTGAGGTCACCTGCGGTCTGCAGCGGCTGCTGGGCGGTGACCTCGGCGTCGACGCAGAGCGCCTCGTCGGGCGACTCGACGTCGGCGAGCAGCTCCTCGGTCAGCGCGCCGAGCTCCGGGGCCACGGCGACGTCGACCGTGACCGTCTCGTCGCACCCACCGCCGGTCCCCGCCAGCCACCAGACCAGCCCACCGAGGACCAGGACGATCGCCAGGCCCGCGGCGACGAGAACCGGAGGCACCGAACGGCGCGTGGCTGCTGGATCTGCGTGACGGCCCATGCTCGCTCTCTGAGATCGACTCGGGGTGGATGCGGCTCCCCCGAGCGCGCCGTTCCAGATTAGATGTGTCCCGCGTCGCTAAGGGGTGACCCTCGTCGCACGATCCGTGACGGACCGTCAGAGAGCGGGGGCAGCGACCGTCCGCTGGGCGGCGAACCAGTCGACGGTGCGCCGGAGGCCCTCCTCGGAGGTCACCCGGGGCCGCCAGCCCAGCAGCTGCTCGGCGCGCGTGGTGTCGGGGCGGCGGACCTTGGGGTCGTCGACCGGCAGCGGGATGTGGTCGATGGGGGAGTCCGAACCGGTGAGCTCCACGATCCACCGCGCCAGCGCGAGCATCGACAGCTCGTCGGGGTTGCCGATGTTCACCGGCCCGGGGTGGTGGGAGAAGGAGAGGGCCAGGATGCCGGCGACGGTGTCGTCGACGTAGCAGATGGAGCGGGTCTGCGAGCCCGTTCCGGCGACGGTGAGCGGCCGCCCGTCCAGCGCCTGGTTGACGAACGCGGGGATCGCGCGGCCGTCGTCGGCGCGCATGCGGGGCCCGTAGGTGTTGAAGATGCGCACGATGCCGGTGTCGGTGCCCTTCGACGTCCGGTAGGCGGTGGTCAGCGCCTCGCTGAACCGTTTCGCCTCGTCGTAGACCCCGCGCGGGCCCACCGGGTTGACGTTGCCCCAGTACTCCTCGGTCTGCGGGTGCTGCAGCGGGTCGCCGTAGACCTCCGAGGTGGACGCCAGCACGTAGCGCGCGCCCTTCTCCTGGGCCAGGCCGAGGGTGTGCAGGGTGCCGAGGCTGCCGACCTTGAGGGTCTCGATCGGCATCTTCAGGTAGTCGATCGGGCTGGCCGGCGAGGCGAAGTGCAGGACGAGGTCGACCGGGCCGGGCACGTGGACGTAGTCGGTGACGTCGCAGCGGACCAGCCGGAAGCCCGGGTGCTCCATCAGGTGGGAGACGTTCTCCGGGGCGCCGGTGAGGAAGTTGTCCAGGCAGACGACCTCGACCCCGCGCTCCAGCAGCTGCTCGCACAGGTGCGAGCCGAGGAACCCGGCGCCTCCGGTGACCACCGCCCGCTGGATGGTCCGTGCCTCGAACGACGGTGCGTCGACCATGCCGCTGCCCTCCTGCGCTCCATCCGGTGCGCACACCTGCGGACGCACCTCGGCGGGCGTCCTACCCCGAGATCAACTCGGCACACACTTCAAGGGCGAAGTGTCCCCCGTCGCCCCGCTCTGCGGGACCGTTCACACGCCCTCCCGGTGCCGGGCAGCGCGCCTGCACGGCCCCCGGAAGCGGACGGGCCGCCGGTCTCCCGGAGGAGACCGGCGGCCCGCCGGTGAGGTGCTGGAACGGCCACCCTCCAGGGTCCCGCGCCGCGCTAGCGAGGCGTCGGGGGAAGGGTGGTCCTTCGTCAGTCGACCACGGACTCCTCGTCGGGGATGGCGTTCGTCGGCGGGGTGGCCGGTTCGCCGTCGAACTCCTCGATCGGGGCGTCACCGATGTCGGTCACGCGGACCTCCTGGACGACCTCCGAGCCGTTGCCCACGATGCGCTCGATGGACATGCCGCTGGTGCCCATGTGGCTCTCCTCGGAGTAGCGGAAGGGCGCGAACACGGGCCCCTCCCACTCGCCACCGGCGGTCTCGACGGCCTCGACCAGGCCCTCGCGCGTCGGGTTCTGGCCGGCGGCCTGCAGGGCCTGGGCCATGGTGTAGGCCTGCGCCATGCCGTAGACGCGGTAGTTGGTCAGCTCGCCCTCGCCACCGCACTCGTCCCAGATCCGCTGGAACTCCTGGATCCACGGGTTGTCGGCCTGGTCGACCGTCGGCAGGTAACCGGTGGTCAGCGCGCCGTCGAGCAGGGCGGCGTCGCTGACGGCGCCCTCGCTGAAGCGGTTGAGCAGGCCGCCGACCAGCGTCGGGTCCGAACCCACGTTGGAGTAGAACCACTGCGGGTCGTAGCCGAGCTGCAGCGCGGTCAGCTGCGACAGCGCGGTGTAGCTGGGCACGTTGAAGCCGACGACGAAGTCGGCGCCGGCCGCCTGCAGCGCCGCGATCTGCGGGCCGACGTTGGTGTTGCCCGGGGTGTAGCGCTCGGCCGCGACGATCTGGTCGTCGATGTACTGGCGGATGCCGGCCTCGCCGTCCTCGCCGAAGTCGTCGTCCTGGAGGAAGAGCCCGACCTGCGCGTCGGGGAAGTTCTCGGCGATGTACTCACCGATGATCTTGCCCTCGCTCATGTAGTCGGTCTGCCACCCGAACGACATCGGGTACTCCTCGGGGTTCTCGCCCCAGAGGAGTGAGCCGGAGGAGACGAACAGGTCGGGGACGCCCTCGTCGTTGAGGAAGTCGATCACCGCGCTGTGGGTGGGGGTGCCGAGCCCGCTCATCATCGCGAAGATCTCGTCCTCGAGGACGAGCTCGTTCGTGACCTGGCTGGTCTGGGTCGGGTTGTAGGCGTCGTCCCGGAAGATGAACTCGATCTCCCGGTCGTAGATCCCGCCCTCCTGGTTCAGGCACTCGAAGTAGGCCTGCACGCCGGTCGGGATCTCGCTGTAGCCGGGGGCGGCCACGCCGGTCAGCGGGTAGTGGGCGCCGAGCTTGATCGAGGTCTCGGTGACGCCGATGTCGGAGGCCTCGTTCTCGCCCCCGCCCCCGCCACCACCGGAGCCACCGGCGCTGTCGTCACTGCCGCCGCAGGCGGCGAGCGTGGACAGGACGGTCGCCGCGGCGATCGTGGTCATGAGACGTCGGGAGGATCTGGACAACAGTGCTCCTCTGGTGCGGCCCGGGCATCGGTGCCCGGGAGTCGGTGTGGGCTGGTGGTGCGGGTGGAGGTGTCGCGTGCGGCGGATGGAGGGGGTCGCCCTCACCCCCTGCTGCTCGCGCCGTCGGCACCGGCCCGGGCCATGGCCCGCTTGGCCTTGCGGGTCATCCAGCGGAGGCGGATGGTCCCCACGAAGCCGGCCGGGACGAAGATCATCACGACGATCAGCACGACGCCGTAGACGAACGGGGCCAGCTGGGCGGCCTCGGTCTGGCTGAGCCCGAGGTCGCCACCGAGGTTCGTGACGAACGGCGGCAGGAAGACCAGCAGGGCCGAGCCGAGGAGGGCGCCGAGCAGGCTGCCCAGGCCACCGATGACGATCGCGGTCAGCAGCGCCAGCGAGAGCACGATGGTGAAGCCGCTGGGGGCCGCGAGGCGGACGACGATGGCCAGCACGCCACCGGCGAGACCGGCCGCCGCGGCGCTGACGACGAAGGCCAGCACGCGCCAGGCGCCGAGGTTG
The DNA here is from genome assembly GCF_054050895.1 of Blastococcus sp. SYSU DS0669. Classification (NCBI taxonomy): domain Bacteria; kingdom Bacillati; phylum Actinomycetota; class Actinomycetes; order Geodermatophilales; family Geodermatophilaceae; genus Blastococcus; species Blastococcus sp. SYSU DS0669. The sequence goes on from NZ_JBJHAE010000011.1 coordinate 93,428, forward strand.
ATGCCGGCCAGCTCGGCGGCGACCTCCTGGTCACGCACCGCCCGCCAGGTGCGGCCGATGCGGCTGCGGACCAGGTTGGCCAGGAAGAAGTACGTGATCAGCAGGCAGATGGCGCCGACGTAGGCGAGCCACTTGGTGCTCGAGGCCGAGTTGCCCGAGACGGCGTCGATGAAGCCGTCGAACCACTCCGGCGCCTGCGGGGCGCGCACCCGCATGCCCTGCTCGCCGCCGAAGGTGTCGTGGAAGTAGATCGCCAGACCGGGGAGCCCGACCGCGAGGGCGAGCGTCGCACCGGCGAGGTACGGGCCGTGCAGCCGGGCTGCGGCCACCCCGACGAGGGCGCCGATCGCCGTGGCGACGACGACGGACGCCAGCAGGATCACCGGCAGGGGCAGCGGCTCGTCGGCGTCGAGGAACAACGCCGTCGTGTAGGCGCCGGCCGCCATGAGCGCACCGTGCCCGAGCGAGATCTGGCCGTTCATGCCGGTGAGCACGGTCAGGCCGCCGGCGGCGATGGCGTAGTAGGTCAACGTCGCCAGCTGCGAGTTCTGGAACGGGCTGGTGATCTCCAGGATCACCACCGCCAGCACGGCGCAGCCCGCCAGCACCAGCAGGTGGCGCAGCAGCGTGGACTGCGGCAGGAAGGAACGGCCGGCCTTCGCGGGCGCCGAGGGGGCGTCCCCGCCGGCGGTCGCCTTGACCGGGGCGTCGCTGCTCGCCTTGCCCGCGGTGCCGGTGGAAGCGGGGCTCTGCAGGTCGCTCATCGTCATGCCCTCCGAGCCGTCGCGCTGCTGAACAGGCCACCGGGTCGCACGAGCAGGACGACGATGAGGATGACCAGTGCGGAGATGTTGACAAGGGCGCTGCCGCGCGGGGCGTAGCCGCTCACGTAGCTCAGCGCCAGGCCGAGGATCAGCCCGCCGACGATCGCGCCGACCGGCGAGTCGAGCCCGCCGATGATGGCGGCGACGAAGCCGAACACGATCAGGGCGTCCATGTAGGCGGGCCAGACGAACGTGCCACCGGCGATGAGCAGCCCGGACAGCGAGCCGACGACGGCGGCCAGACCCCAGCCGAGGGTGAGCATGCTGCCCACCTTCACGCCGAGGAGCCGGGCCACCTCCTGGCTGAACGCCGAGGCGCGCATGGCCAGGCCGATGCGGGTGAAGCGGAACAGCGCGACCAGCAGGCCCATGACCACCAGCACCGAGCCGATGACGTAGAGGCTCGTGGGGGTCAGCGGGATGGTCGAGTCGCCGATCTCCAGGCCCCGGACGCCGAACGGCGTGGGGAACGACTGGAACGACGAGCCGAAGATGATCGCGATCGAGGCCTGGATGGCGACGAAGAGACCCAGGGTCACGATCACGGCGTTGAGCTCGGGGCCGCCCTCGACCGGGCGGATGATGACCCGCTCCACGATCGCGCCGAGCACGAAGCCGGAGGCGAGGGCGACGATCAGGGCGACCCAGTAGGACTGGCCGGCCTGGATCAGGGCGAGGGCGATGAACGTGGTGGCCGCGGCCATCGAGCCCTGCGCGAAGTTGACGATGCGGGTCGATCGCCAGATGAGGACCAGGGCCAGGGCGAAGGCGGAGTAGATCATGCCCTGGGTCAACCCGGTCAGGGTCACGTTGACGAAGTAGTCCACGGAGGAGGAAGCCTTCCTGGCTGTGCGGGGAGGGTCAGAAACCGAGGTAGGCGTGCCGGAGGTCCTCGTCGGCCATCAGCGTGCGGGCGGAGTCGGTGACGACCACCTTGCCGAGGTTGAGGACGACGCCGACATCGGCCACCGACAGGGCGCTGCGGGCGTTCTGCTCGACGAGCAGCACCGAGAGCCCTTCGGAGTCGACCAGCTGGCGGAGCAGCCCGAAGATCTGGGCGACGATCCGCGGGGCCAGGCCCAGCGAGGGCTCGTCGAGCAGGAGGATGCGGGGCTTGGCCAGCAGCGCGCGGCCGATGACCAGCATCTGCCGCTCACCGCCGGAGAGCGTGTGCGCGGCGTTGTTCCGGCGCTCGGCGATGCGCGGGAAGAGGTCGTAGACGCGGTCGAACTCGCTCTTGTCGACCTTGCCGCGGAACAGGGAGCCGACGCGGAGGTTCTCGTCCACGGTCAGCTCGGCGATGACGCCGCGGCCCTCGGGGACGTGCGCCATGCCCTTGGCGACCATCGACTCGACCGGCGCCTTGGTGATGTCCTCGCCGTCGAGGACGACCCGGCCGGAGACGGGGCGGACCAGGCCGCTGATGGTGCGCAGCAGGGTGGTCTTGCCGGCGCCGTTCGCACCGAGGACGGCGGTGATCCGCCCGGTCTCGGCGGCCAGGCTGACGCCGTCCAGGGCGCGGACCGGGCCGTAGGCGGAGGTGAGGGCCTCGACCTCGAGCAGGCGGGTGGCGGTGCCGGTGCCGCCGGTGGCCGACAGGGCGGTGCTGCCGTGGGTCTCAGGCATGGGGGCGTCCTCCCTCGGCGTGGGTGAGCTCGGCGGCGTCGGCCTCGGCGTCGACCGCGTCACCGAGGTAGGCCTCGGTGACGGCGGGGTCGGCCTGGACCTCGGCCGGGGTGCCGGCGGCGATCTGCTTGCCCGAGTCGAGCACGGTGATCCGGTCGCAGACCCGCATGACCAGGTCCATGTGGTGCTCGACCAGGAGCACGCTCATCCGGCCGACCAGGGAGCGGATCAGCTCGCCGAGCTCGTTCATCTCGTCCTCGGACAGACCGCTGGCGGGCTCGTCGAGCAGCAGGAGCTCCGGCTCCGAGACCAGGGCCCGCGCCAGCGCGACCCGCTTCTGCACCGGGTACGGCAGCGAGCCGGGGTAGCGGCCGGCGTACTCGACGGCGTTGAGCTCGGCCAGCGCGCGGGTGGCCCGCTCGCGCAGCAGCCGCTCGTCCTTGTCCGACGTCGGCAGGGCGAAGAGTGCCGAGGCGAAACCGGCCCGGGCGTGGCGGTGGGCCCCGACCATGACGTTCTCCAGCACCGTCATGCCGGGGAACAGGCCGACGCCCTGCAGGGTGCGGGCGATGCCGAGCGAGGTGAGCTTGCTGGGCTTGAGCCGCCGCATCTCCTCGCCGCGCCAGACGATGCGGCCCGAGGTGGGGCGCACGAGGCCGCAGGCGACGTTGAACAGGGTGGTCTTGCCGGCGCCGTTGGGGCCGATGAGTCCGTGCACCTGCCCGGGCTCGACGGTCACGGAGACGTCGGTGAGGGCGAGCACGCCGCCGAAGGCGACGTTGATCCCGGTCATCTCGAGCCGTGCGGTGGGCGTCATTTCCTGTGTTCGGTGGCTGCCGGTCGGCTGCGCCAAGGGGCCCACTGCTCCTCTGCATCGGTGCGGCACCACCCGGACATGGGTGGTGACGGTCGGGTCGCGAGTACGTCCCGCTGAGCCTGCCCGGCCGTGTCACCCGTCACAATGGGCGCACCGCACAGCGATCACAAGAACGTGTTGTGCTGTGAGTCGTCCCGTTGCCACGTCGATATCGGAGCCCCTGGACGAGCCCGTCGAGGGCGGCCGATCCCGGCCTCGATTGGGTCACGACTGGCCCCCGCGGCGCGTGTCGCCCTGCGCCCGCCCGCACAATGGGCGCGGCGCACAGTCGCGTGCGCGCCCGGTTGTGCTGTCAGCGGTGCGTCAGGAGGGGGTGAGCGCGTGCAGCCGTTCCGCCCGGAGGTGGCGACGAGGCTCGCGGAGCTGGCGCCCCGCCTGCTGGAGCAGCTCGACGCGATGACCGATCGCATGGTCGACGTCCTCGTCCGCACCGAACCCGCCTACCGGCAGCTCGTCGAGGAGTCCGAGGAGGACCTGCGGCACTCCACCCGGTCGAACCTGGAGGGCGGGCTGCACTCCCTGATGGCTGCGGCGTCGGGCACCGGGACCCCGCACCTGGCCTCGGCCCGGGCGGTGGGCCGGCGGCGGGCCGCCCAGGGCTTTCCGCTGGAGGCGGTGCTCCGGGCCTACCGGTTGGGCGGCCAGGTCACCTGGGAGACGCTGCTGGCGGTCTCCCGCGATGGCACCGCGCATCACGACACCCTCCTGCTCGAGGTCGCCGGGTCGGTCTGGCGGACCAACGACGCCGAGTGCGCCGCCCTGGCCGAGGGCTACCGGACAGAGCAGCGGCGCCTCGAGGGCGTCGACGAGCGGGCGCGCCAGCAGGCGATCGACGGGCTGCTCGACGGCCGGGGCAGCGACCCGGCGTTCGTGCGCACCGCCACGGAGGTCCTGGGCGTACCGCTGGACGGCCGGCTCATGGCGGTCGTGGCGCTGCCGGGGCCCGAGGGTGTTCCGGCGCTGCGGTCCCCGGGGGAGGCGCTGCTCAAGCGCGGCGTGCGCTCGGTCTGGGGTGTGCGCGGTGACGCGCAGGTGGGGCTGGTCGGTCTCGGCGGCACCCGCCCCGCCGACCTGCTGGCGCTGCTGCGCGGAACGGCGCACGGCCCGGTGGGGGTGTCCGACGTCGTGGAGGGTGCGCCCGCGGTGGGCACCGCGTACCGGCTGGCCGAGACCGCGGTCCGCACGCTGCCGGCGGGGGTGAGCCGCGTGGTGAGCATCGACGACCGGCTCCCCGAGGCGCTGCTGAGCAACTCGCCCGAGATCAGGTCCCGGCTGGTGGGCCAGTCCCTCGGCGGGTTGCTGGAGCTGCCCGGGGACGAGCGCGCGGTGCTGCTGGACACGCTCGCGGCGTTCCTCGCCAGCGACGGCTCGCCGACGCGGGCCGCGGACGCCCTGTACTGCCACCGGAACACCGTGATGCACCGGCTGCGGCGGATCGAGTCGGTGACGGGCCGGAAGGTGACCGACCCGCGGTCGCGGCTGCTCTGGCAGCTGGCGCTGCTGAGCACCGAGCACGGCGAGCCGGCACTCCGCTCCGCGTAGCAGCCGCCGCCGGAGGTGGGCGGCGGACACCGCGGCCCCGGCGCACCCCCACCCGAACGACCGACCGCAGCTGGTCCCGTGGGGACCGGCGCAGTCGGCCTGTGCTGAGCGGCGCCTCGATCGCCCGCGGTGGAGGGAGCAAGGGACGGGGGACCACCTGCGGGCAGTCGCCCTCTGCCCACTCCGGCGGGGCAGAGCGCGACCTCGGGCAGCGCCCGGTCCCGGCTCGCGGCCCACCCGGCGCGAGCGGCTCGGCGGTGGAGGAAGGGGCTCCCTACTGGAGGTAGCTCTCGACCTGCTGCTCGGGGCGCACCTGTGCCTCGTCGGGGTCCTCGTCGTACTGCCGCTTGGCGCGGCGCTGCCGCAGCAGGTCCCAGCACTGGTCGAGGTCGGCCTCGATCTTGCCCATGCGGGCCCGCGTCTCGTCGGTGTGCTCGCTGCTCTCGCGCAGCGAGTGCTCCTCGTCCACGAGGGCGTGGATGCGCTTCAAGATGTCCTGCTCGTCCATGACCGGGTCGGTGCCCGGGGAGGCGGGCGCGAAACGGGATCCGCGTGCCCCGGGGCGCTCAGCCCTGCCCCGGGATCCAGCCCTCCACGAAGGCGGCCAGCCGGCGGTGCACCGCGCCGCCGGCGCGGCCGAGGGCCAGCAGCGCGGCGCGGTCCAGCGGAACCCGGACGGTGCGCCGGTCGGCCGCCCGGGTGGTGACGGCGTGACCTGCGGCGACCAGTTCGGGCCACGGGCGCGACAGCTGCCCGCGAACCCGCTCCAGCGCCGCGGACGTGGGGGCGGCGTTGCCCTCCACCATCGCGGTCACGAACGCCGGGTCGCTGCCGATGACCCTCGTGCCGTCGCGGAAACTCCCCGCGGCGAGCGCGAGCGCCAGGGGGCCGGCCTCGGCCGCCGCGGCGGCCAGGGCGGCGGCGAGCAGGTGCGGAACGTGGCTGATCGCCGCCACGGCGTCGTCGTGCTCGGCGGCGGTGACCGGTACGACCTCGGCGCCGACGGCCAGCGCCACCTCGGCGACGCGCAGCCACCGCGGCAGCTCGGTGCCCGGCTCCAGGCAGAGGGCCCAGCGGGCCCCGGCGAACAGCGCCGGGTCCGTCGCCCCGTGGCCGGACCGCTCCGTGCCGCACATGGGGTGCCCGCCGACGAAGCGCCGGCCGAGTGCGGGGCCCAGCGCGTCGAGCACCGGCACCTTCACCGAGCCCAGGTCGGTCACCGTGGCGTCGGGGTCGACCACCAGCCCGTCCAGCGCGGTCGCCATCGCCGGCAGCGGTACGGCCAGGACGACGACGCCGGAGAGCTCGCGGGTGATCCGCACCCCGCGCGCGGCCGCGGCGTCCCGGGCCGCCGGGTCGACGTCCCAGCCGGAGACCGGGCGCCCGGTGGCGGCCAGCGCGGCGGCCAGCGACCCGCCCAGCTGGCCGAGCCCGACCACGCCGACCGGGGGAGCGGGCATGGTCGGGACCGGGAAGGACGGCGCCCCGCCGGTGGGGACGGCCCCGGGGCGGGCGGTATCGGCCATGATCAGAGGCTATGACGACGATCCATCCGCTCCGGCCACCCCACGCGCCGTGACGCCCCGGTCGTTCCTGCTCACCCCCGAGCTCGCCGACTACGTCCGCGCCTCGTCCGACGCCGTGGACGAGGTGATGGCCGACCTGATCCGGGAGACCGCGGAGATGGCCGCGCGGGGCGAGGCCCCGGCCACCCTGCAGATCGCCCCGGAGCAGGGCGTGCTGATGCGGCTGCTCACCGCGGCCCTCGGCGTCCGGACGGCGATCGAGATCGGCACGTTCACCGGCTTCTCCGCGCTCTGCATCGCCCGGGCGTTGCCGGCGGACGGCTCGCTGCTGTGCCTGGACAACAACGAGGAGTGGACGGCGGTGGCGCGGCGGTACTGGGCGCGGGCCGGGGTCGCCGACCGGGTCGAGCTGCGCCTGGGGGACGCCCTGCCGACGCTGCGCTCGCTGCCGGCCGAGGAGGCCTTCGACCTGGCGTTCGTCGACGCCGACAAGACCGGCTACGCCGCCTACGTCGAGGAGCTGCACCCACGCCTGCGGGGCGACGGTGTGGTGCTGCTGGACAACACGCTCCGGTCGGGTCGGGTGCTCGACCCCGCGGACGAGTCCGACCGCGCGGTGGCGGAGCTCAACGCCGCGCTCGCCGCCGACCCGCGCTGGGAGACGGCCCTGCTGCCGCTCGCCGACGGGCTGACCCTGCTGCGCAAGCGATGAGCGCGGGCACCGGGGAGGGGCCGGCCAGCTACGCGGTCCGGGTGAGCCGGGCCGATTCCCGCTGGCGGGTGGAGCTGCTGGCCGCCGACGCCGGCGACGAGCTGCCGGTGCTGGAGCGGGCGCTCGGGGATCCGGGCACCGCGGGCTGGCCCCCGCCGTTCGTGCTCGTCGTCGACTCGCGGCTGTACTTCGTCGCGCTGCGGCACGGCCCCGGCGGCATGGTGCGGGCGCTGATCTCCGACGCGACGATGCTGGAGTGGGTGCTCGCCGCCGAGGTGGTCGAGCGGTACGGCATCGGCGTCGACACCGACGGCGCCTTCGACGACGACGAGACCGGCTGGCCCGGCGGCGACCTGGACCTCTTCGCCGACGACGGGCTTCCGGCCGAGGAGCTGCGACCGATCGTGACCGCTGACGACCTGTGGGCCGACGAGATGGTCGCCCGGATCGCCGCCCGCCTGGGGTTCGCCGACGAGCTGGCCGCGGCGGTGACCCCGTGACCGTCACCGCGGTGGTCTTCGACCTCGGCGGCGTGCTCACCGAGAGCCCGATGACCGCCTTCGCCGCGTACGAGCGGGAAGCGGGGCTGCCCGAGGGGCTGATCCGGCAGCTCAACTCGACCGACCCCGACACCAACGCGTGGGCGCGGTACGAGCGCAACGAGCTCGACGTCGCCGGGTTCTCCGCCGCCTTCGAGGCCGAGGCCGCGGCGCTGGGGCACCGGGTCGAGGCCGCGCGGGTGCTCGCCGCCCTGCAGGGGGAGCTGCGTCCCGCGATGGTCGCGGCGGTGCGCCGGCTGCGCGAGGCCGGGCTGCCCCTGGCACTGCTGTCGAACAACGTCGCGCCGATGGAGCGCACCGGCCGGCTGGGCGACCTGCTCGGCCTGTTCGACGCGATCGTCGAGTCGTCGGTCGAGGGTGTCCGCAAGCCCGAGCCGGAGATCTACCGGAGGGCGCTGGACCGGCTCTCCGAGGCGGTCGGGCGCCGCGTGGAGGCGGCCGACTGCGCCTACCTCGACGACCTGGGCATCAACCTCAAGCCCGCCCGCGCCCTCGGCTTCTCGACGATCAAGGTGGTCGACCCCGCCGTCGCGCTGGCCGAGCTCTCCGAGCTCGTCGGCTTCCCGCTGGACGGCCCCGCGACCATGGCGCCGTGACCACGCACGGGGCCGTTCGAGTGGTTCCCGCGCCATGATCGCGGGGGAGGAGCTCGACGCGGCGATGGGGCGGGCGCTGGAGCTCGCGGCCGCCGCGGAGGAGTGGGGGGACACCCCGATCGGCGCCGTCGTCCTCGGGCCGGACGGGGCGGTCCTCGCCGAGGCGGCGAACGAGCGGGAGAAGCTCGGCGACCCGACCGCCCACGCGGAGGTGCTCGCCCTGCGCGCGGCGGCGCGGGCGCACGGCGACGGCTGGCGGCTGGCGGGCTGCACGCTGGTGGTCACGCTGGAGCCGTGCACGATGTGCGCCGGCGCCAGCGTGCTGTCGCGGGTCGCGCGGGTGGTCTACGGGGCCGACGACCCGAAGGCGGGGGCGGCCGGATCCCTGTGGGACGTGGTCCGCGACCGCAGGCTCAACCACCGGCCCGAGGTCACCGGCGGGGTGCGGGCCGAGGAGTGCGGCGCGCTGCTACGTGCCTTCTTCCGCCGTCAGCGGGGCCTGTAGTCTCTTCGGCGGTGGCGTGTCCGAGCGGCCGAAGGAGCACGCCTCGAAAGCGTGTGAGGTGCAAGCCTCCGTGGGTTCAAATCCCACCGCCACCGCCAGGGGGCTTCGACAGAAAGAAGCCCGAACGATCGACAGAAAGGCCGGCTCCTTCCGGAGCCGGCCTTTCTCGTCCCGGGCACCTAGCGTGGCGGGCTCTGCGTCCCCGCCTCCCGCGGCGGACCGGCCCGGGAGGAGCGGTCCCGTACCCTCGTGTGGCGCCAACCAGGACCGGAACGGGGGAGTCGCGTGGACCTCTGGATGGAGTACGGGTTCCGCCAGAACCCGTACGCGACCACGCCGGTGCCGCCGACCGAGGAGGGCGAGAAGCTGCTGGTCGGCCGGACCAGGGAGCTGCGTCAGCTCATGCTCCGCGTGGCGAACACCGACACCCACCCGACCGTCGAGGGCGACAACGGTGTCGGGAAGACCAGCCTGGCGGCCGTCGCGGGCTACCGGATGCTGGAGTCCTGGAAGCGCCGTGAGACCACGCAGCTGCTGATCCCGCTCCGTGACCCCCTGCAGCTCGCGCCGAACGACAGCCAGCAGACCTTCGAGCGGCAGGTCATTCTGCGGGTGCTGCAGGCCTTCATCGACAACAAGGACATGCTCGAGTACGCCGACCGCCGGCTGCCCGACCTCGGCGCCGTGCGGCGCTGGCTCTCGGCGCCCGAGTACCGGGAGGGCCAGGGCGGGGTCGCCGGGTTCACCCTCGGAGGGGCTCGCTCACCGAACGAGTCCACCGGCTTCAACGAGCAGGGCGTCTACGAGCTAGTCCGGAGCTGGCTGCGCGGCGCCTTCCCCGACGCCAGGAGCGGCGGCTTCGTCTGCGTCCTCGACAACCTGGAGCTCCTGGAGACGAGCGTGAAGGCGCGGCAGCTGCTGGAGGCCGTGCGCGACACGGTGTTCCGGATGCCCGGACTGCGCTGGATCCTCTGCGGAGCGCGCGGGATCGTGCGGAGCACCGTCTCGTCGCAGAGGCTCCAGGGCGTTCTGACCGAGCCCATCGAGCTCAGCCCCCTGCCCTCCGGCCTGATGCCCTCGCTGATCCAGGCGCGCATCGACGCCTACGCGGTGCGCCGGGGCGCCAACCCGCCGGTCGACGGCACCGGCTTCGACCGGATCTACCGGGTCATGAACGGCAACCTGCGCAACACCCTGAAGCTGTGCCAGGACTTCGCCGTCTGGTTGCTGGAGGAGGGGGAGCTCCCGGTCGAGCCGGAAGAGAAGCTCGCGCTCCTGGAGGCCTGGCTCAAGGGCCAGGCCGAGAAGCAGCAGGAGGCCGCACGAAGCCTGACCCCGGTGGCCTGGCGGGTGTTCGACAAGCTGATCGAGCTGGGCGGTGAGTCCAGTCCCAGCGACTTCACGCTCTTCGGGTACGACTCGTCTCAAGCGCTGCGACCGCACGTGCGCAACCTGGAGCAGGCCAACCTGGTGGACAGCAGCATCGACGAGTCGGACCGGCGTCGAAGGACCACGGTCGTCACCTCTGCCGGGTGGCTGGTGCACTACTCGCGGTCGGGGTTCGCCGAGCCGCGGATCACCGCCTAGCGCACGGGATCCTCCCCCCGACCGGCGGCTTCGGGCGTGCATGAGCGCCGGCGCCAGCAGCCGCCCCGCCCCGGCCGGTTTCCCCGTGCGAGACGACACACCACCGCTCCGCGTTCGTCTCGTCGGCACCGGCCCTGATACTGCCCCTGTGCCATCAGCCCCGATCAGTTCCCGTGAGCCGGCGACGGTCAGGGAATCGGCAGCGGATGGACCGGCGACCGTCGCCGCCCCTGGCCCTACCGGCGCCGCGGCGACCGCCGGCCTGGCACGGGCCGACGGGGCACCGCCCAGGGTCCGCAGAGATCCGCTGCACCGGGTCACGTTGTCCAGCCCGCTCCGCTACCCCGGGGCGAAGCGGCAACTGGTGCCGTTCTTCGCCGATCTGCTGCGCGCGCAGCCGGAGCCCATCGAGACCTTCGTCGAGCCGTTCGCCGGCGGCGCGTCGGTGAGCCTGCACCTCGCCGCCGCAGGCCTGGTCGAGCGGGTGGTGCTCGGCGAGCGTGACGACCTGCTCTACAGCTTCTGGAAGGTGGCCTGCGACAACACGGCCTGGTTGATCGACGCGGTCGAGCAGGTCCCGGTGACCCTGGAGACGTGGGACCGGTTCAAGGCGAACCCGGGAACTCGGCAGAAGGACAAGGCGCTCGCTGCGCTGTTCCTCAACCGCACGAGCTTCAGCGGGATCTTGCATCGCAGGTCCGGGCCCATCGGCGGCCGCGCCCAGACCGGACCGAACCCGATCGACTGCCGTTTCACGAAGCCGACCATCATCCGGCGGCTGAAGGCGGTCGGTGCGCTCGCGAAGTCCGGCCGCATCGCCGCCGTGCGCCGCGGAAGCTACGAGAAGACGATCGCCTGGGCGACCGCCCGGTACGGGCGCGAGAACACGCTCGTGTACCTCGACCCGCCGTTCTGGGACAAGGCCGCGACGCTGTACCGCCGGTCCTTCGTGAACAAGGACCACCTCAAGCTGTGCGACTACCTCGTCGACTCGCCGGACACGTGGTTGCTCTCGTACGACGCACACCCGGCGGTCGAGCAGCTGTACCGCTCAGCCTTCACCCCGCTGCCTCCGCTCGCGCTGTCGTCCGCGGCGGGAGCTCGTGTGACGCGCGGAACAGGTTCTGTCGGTACCGGTGCCTACGGTGCCCGCGTCCACCTGATCGACCTGCGCTACAACGCCCACAGCAGCCGCCGGGGCACCCAGGAGCTGGTCGTCACGAACCTCCCCGTCGCCCCCGACGGGTACCTGAGAGGAACCCGAACTCGATGACCATGCCGATCGGATCCGCGCGGGCCCAGGCGGAAGCGAGTCCCCTCAACGACCTGCTCGACGGGGTCGACGTCGGCCGCATCTTCGACATCGACTTCCGCGGCGCCACCGTCGTCACCAACGACGCCTGGAAGCGGGCGGCCGGCGGCATCCCCGAGTTCTGCTTCCTGCTCGCGACCGTCCGGCAGGCCGGGGTGCCGGCCGGTGATGATGACGACGACGAGGTCCTGCTCCTGCGCGTCGAGGGCACCGCGCCGATCCCGCGCCAGACCGAGCTCACCGAGATCCGCGAGGCGGCGGCTCGCCACGAGGCCGTCTGGGGCGACGCCGCGCCGGACCCCGCAGCCGTGACTCTCGAGTCGTCCGCGGTGCCGATCGACAACCTCACCCGGGACCGGATGCAGTACAGCGGCCTGCGGTGCCGCATCCTGGGCACCTTCTACGCCGACGTCACCGGAAACGGCGTCGAGTACCTCGCCTTCGGCAGTGACCTGGACAACCTCTACGCCGCCACGTCCTACCGCGTGTTCAAGCCCTCCGCGGCGGCCCTGGAGATCATCGCCTCTTACCCGTCGGTCACCGAAGCGGAGGCGGAGAGGAGTTCCGCCCCGCAGTTGCTGCCGATCGGCCACGTCCGGTACGCGAGCACCCGCCGGCGCGCGAAGCTGCGCCACGAGCACGAGGTGCCGGTCGCCGTCCGCGTGGGCGACTTCATCGAGCAGAAGACCGCCATCTTCGGCATGACGCGCACCGGGAAGTCCAACACCGTGAAGACCCTGACCACGGCGGTGTTCCGGCATGCGAGCGAGAACGGGGAGCGCATCGGACAACTGTTGTTCGACCCACAGGGCGAGTACGCCAACGTCAACCAGCAGGACGGCACCGCTCTGGCCGACCTGGGTGCCGAGTACGTCAGCATCTACCGCTACGGCCTGCGGGCCGGTGAGTCCGGCCGGGCGCTGCAGCTAAACTTCTTCGACCCGGAGATGCTCGAGCCGGCCCGGCAGCTCATCGCGGATGTCCTCCTCGCCGGCGCGACCAACGTCCGGTACATCACCCGCTTCGTCAGCGCCGAGCTGGCCGACCCCGACCAGGGCGACTACGCGAACGAGCGAGAGTTCGACAGCGCCAAGCAGCACATCTACCGCGCGCGCATGTTCTTCTACGCGCTGCTGGCTAAGGCCGGTTTCGCCGTCCCGCGGGGCTTCTCCTTCGACCTGAAGATGAAGGCGCCCATCGCCGAACGCATCGTCGCCGACACCGGGGCCCGCATCATCTCGAGCACGCAGGTGAAGGGCCTGGTCCGCATTCCAACGAGCCAGGATCTCATCAAGGTCTGCCAGTGGCTGGTGGAGCACAAGGACGAGGGCTCCTCTGCCCAGGACGGCACGATCGCGTACTGGCTGCGGGCCGAGGCCACCCAGGCGGTCATGGGTGTGTTCGAGTCGGGCACCAACCGGGCCGGCATCGCCCGAATGCGCGAGGTCGCACCGTTCCACAACCCGAACGCCCGGGGCAACTTCGCCATCGACATCTACGACGAGCTCGTCGAGGGCAAGATCATCATCGTTGAGCTGTCCCGGGGTACGCAGTCGGTGCTCCAGGCGATTTCGGAGCGGATCATCCTTCACGTGCTCGACCGTGGGGGTGAGGCGTTCCGACGCAACGAGGCGCCCCCGAAGATGCAGATCGTCATCGAGGAGGCCCACACCCTCTTCGAGAAGTCGAAGTTCAACAGCCAGGACCGGGACCCGTACGTGCTGCTCGCGCGGACCGCGAGCAAGCTCAAGATCGGCCTCATGTACGCCACCCAGGAGGTGCGCTCCGTGGCCGACGAGGTCCTGAGCAACACCTACAACTGGATCGTCGCGCACCTCAACAGCAAGCACGAGGTCAACGAGCTGTCGAAGTACTACGACTTCGAGTCCTTCGGCGACGCCATCCGGGGGAGCGAGGACCGCGGCTTTATCCGGCTGAAGACGATGAGCGGCCGGTACATCGTCCCGGTGCAGATCGCCAAGTTCGATGCGGCCATGATCGACGCCGCCCGTACCACGGCCGAGGCCGCGCAGGTGGTCCCGGCCGGGCTGCCCTCCGGCGACGCGCTGGGCCCCGCAGCGCCGGTGCACCGCGACGACCTGTTCGGCGGCGACCTCGACGGCTGGCGGTAGACCGACGTGTCGTACGACACCCCCTCCGGCGGGCAGGAGCGCGCCGACCGCCTGAACATGCGTGGGCTGGTCGCCGATCCGGCCGTCACCGCTGCGCTGCGCGGCATGAACATGCCCGACCGCGCCGCCTCGCGCGAGGCCATCGAGGACGACGTCATCGGCCTGCGCACGACCGGCGCCGAACTGCCGGACAGGGGCCGGTCCACAACACGGGCCGTTGCTGTGGACGGCAGCCCGGCCGAGGTCGAGGTGCTCCCAGACTTCCCCGCGGCCCGCGTCGGCTACCTGCAGGTCGCCGTCGCGCACGTCGATCTCCGCCGGATGCTCGCGCCACCGGCCGACCGGTTCGTGGACCCCCGCGAGATCGGCCGGGCCTCGGTGGGGTACGTGCTGAAGAACGTCATTCCCACCTCGGTGATCAACTACCGGGACGGGCAGGACCAGAAGTCGGCCTTCCGGGAAGCCGTGGACACGACCTTCCGGGTCCCGCGCATGGGGGACAGCGAGAACGACCTCGCCTCACTGCTGGACGTGCTGCGTCATGTCTGGACCGGCACGCCCGACAGGCCGGCCCCGGAGCTGTCGGTGCCGAAGTGCCCGTCCTGCGATCTCCGTGGCCCGCACATGGTCGGCGTCGATCCCCTGCCCTGCCCGGGCTGCCGGAAGCCGATCTACCCGATCGACGTCCTGCAGTTGCACAACGAGGTGGCGCTCGAGGGCAGCAACCTGCTCGCCCTGGGCCGACTCATGGGCGTCGTCGAGGTGCTCGTCTTCCTGTGGTTCGTCCGGTGCTTCGCCGGGGGCACCGAGTACCAGCACACGGCCTTCGTCCTCGACGGGCCGCTGTCGGTGAACGGCGAGGCCGCTGACCTGAAGCGGCACGCGGAGAGGTTCCTGCAGGCGGTGCACGCCTCTGTGGTGCGCAAGGGCTGGGTGAGCCCTCCGATCCTCGGCCTGCAGAAGACCGGCCCGCTCGTCGACCACGCCCGGCAGCTGGCGACCCTCGGTCTGCTGCCGCCCGGCACCCTGCTCTCGCTGCCCGATGGGTACTTGCGACGCTGGGTCGTCCCGGGACCGGCCAGCGCCTACGGCAAGGACACCGACTTCGGCCGTCGGTTCGTGTACCGCACCGGCGACGGGCGGGTTCACGTCCTCTCCGCGCCGCGGCTCTCGGGCGGCACCGTGACCGACGACCGCGGCGTGGTGGACCTGTCGGCCTACCCCACCCTCCGGTCGACCCTGGACTTCCTGGACGCGGTCGGGACGCGCCTCTACCAGGACGCCGTCATCCCGGTGGCCCTGGCCCACAACTACGCCAGCCTGCCGGTCGGCATTGGCAGCGAGGTGCTGCGCACGCACGCGCAGTTGGCCCTCGGGATCCGGCCCTCGGCGATGCCACCGGAGCCGCCCCGCTGGCCGCCTCGCTGACGCTCTGGCGGCCGGCACGACCGCGCGTGGGGCCCGGCCAGCACCCGGGCCCTCGGTCGCCGTGTGTGGTCAGCAGATCACCGGGGTGTCGTTTGGACATGCCGGGCGCCCCGGTGGCCGCGAGGGGCTTCTGCGCGGCGATGCGTTCGAGGGTCTCGTGCCGCAGCCCGATGTGCACACCCCGGCGGGCCGGCGTCGGGCAGGCGACGCTGTGGCGCGCTCAATGGGGAGCTGTGGCCGCGCGTGGACACCTTGATGTGGGTCTCGCGGGCCGCGCGCATCTCCATCGGCGTGCTGTAGCCGCGGCCTCGCTCGATCACGCAACGGCTTGTTGCGTGATCGTCCCGCAGCCTGTGGGACGAGTTCCCCAACGGGCTGGGAACTCGCCCTCCTCCGACGCCGGGCGAGCCGCAGTTGTCCAGCGGCCCGTTGGACGACTGGCCAAGCCCGCACGGCACGCTACGGGACCTCCGACACCCCCTCCGCGGCCAGCCGGTCGCGTGCTCCGGCGGCCCGCTGGCGGGCCTCCTGGGCCCGCGTGCGCTCTGCCGCGGCCCGCGCCGTCAGGTCCGCCGCGCGCTCCGGCTCTGCTTCGGCGGTGGCCGCCTCGTCCAGCTGCGCGGCGAGCTCCTCGTGCAGGTGCGCGGCCCGTTCGTGGACGGCGATCGCGTCGTGTTCGCGGGCCACAGCGTGCTCGAAGGCCTGGCGCGCACGGTCCGCACTGCCTTCGGCTGCGGGCATGTCCACATCATCCCGAACCGCGCCGCGCGCGGGGACGGTGGACCTGTTGGGGCGGGTCGGCGGCTGCTTGGCTGGCGGGTGTGGGCGAGCCGTCAACGTGGCGCCGGCATCCGGTACTCGGAGCGACCGAGGTCGCGCAGATGCCGGCCATCCACGCCATCGTGGTCATCGCTGACGCCTACGGCGGGCACACCGACACCTGGGACGTCGACGACTCCGGGGCCGATCAGGTGTGCTGCCCGGCCTGCGGCTGGCGGCAGGTGCTCGTCGCGGGTGGGCCATCGGTTCACGAGGTCAGCGACGCGCACCTGCTCGACGTCGCGGTGCCGGTGCTGCTCGCCGCCGGTGACCTCGCCGCGGTCGACGTGCCGGCGTTCCGCTGCCGGGCGCCGGGCTACCACGGCAGCCTCGAGGCGCTGCTGGCCGAGCTCGCCGGCCGCGCGACCGTGCAGCAGCCCGCTGCACAACCGGCGACCGGGCTAGGAGTCACGAGCCGGCGCTCCCGGGGCCCAGCGCGCCACGCGCGGTAGCGACCGGGCCGACTCCCGCACTGAGCCCTACCGCGGGGCCAGGTGCGGTACGCCGTGTTCGTCCCAGCGGAGCTCCACCTCGACCGCTTGTGGAACGAGGTCGTCGGTGATGCCTCGCCCGATGCCCAGCACCGCGACGTGCGTCGGCCGGCTCGGGGCCTCCCTTCTGGTCACGCCGAGGACGAGCCGACCGTCAACGTCCGCCAGACCTTCGGCGAACACGGTTGCGAGCCAGGCCGTCTCCAACTGCACGTTCGCCTCCAGCCCCTCCGGACCGAACACGCCGTCGACGGCCACACCAACCAGGCGGCTGGGCTCCGCCTCCCACGTCAAGTCCCCGTCTTCGTCCGCTCGCACGGTGGTCCACGAAGAGGGGACCCCCAACCAGATCCGGAGACTCACGACCGGTTCTTCTGATGCGGGAAGCCCTTCACGCGCCTCCCGGTAGAGGCGAAGCAGATCGCGCCGGGCACGGTCGCCAGCTACCTGGCGGGCTGCTGAGTTCTCGGAAGGCCGAAGCAGCAACGACTCGTACAGCTGTCGAGGGTGACGCTGCGCGTAGCCGTGCAGGTCCCGCTCGATTCGGGGGTGTAGAGGCGGCAGGCGGTGATCAACAGCACCGCCGGCGCGGACGACATGGGGTCGACCCAGGACATCGTCACGGGGGACGGTCACCTGGTCCGAGAAGCGCCACCCGCGGCCGCCGGCGACACGCAACCTTCCCGGCTCGAAGTGATGACCGTCGTCTCGCCGTCTTGATCTAGCCCTGCGGCGTGTTTCGAGGAACCGATTGCGGACTGCCGTGACGCGCTTGAATGTCACATTCGTCGTCTGGTCGTTGGGGCCCAGCTGCATCAGTTCGGCGTGGTCGTCCGCGGTCATCCACGATTCGCCGTGCACCACACGCTGCATGGACGTGTACGGCAGTTCGAAGCGGTCGCACCCCCGTTCAAGGGTCAGGCCGGCGTCCTTCAAGCCGGTCAGGACGCCCCAGGCGAAGCCGTCCTGGGTGGCTGCTGCCAGCAGGTCGGACAGGAGGTCGTCCAGCCGCTCTTTCGCGCGCTTGGAGCGTGGCGAGGCAAGGCGCGAGATCTCGTCCGCGGGCAGTGCCCAGGAGGCCTGGTTCCTTCTCTGCCCGAACCGTTGCGGCTGCGCCAGGTACGCGTCCGGGCGGCCGGCAATGCGGATACCTCGTAGGACGAGCTGTCCTCTGGCCTGCAGCCGTCGGGGACGCCGTCTGTGGCGCCCCCGACGGGACGCGAACCCGGCACCGGCAACCATCCCGCTTATTTCCCCCTGTTCATCGTGCCGCTGCGCGATGAACGGATCGGTTGGTGGGTCGGTTGGGCGCGCGTCGGGGTCGGCATGTCACCACGTCAGAACCCCGGCGAACGCCCGAGACCCACTCCGGGCCGCGACGGCGCAGACCCGCGTCGATCCGAGATCGCCAAGCGGGATCGGTTTGCCAGCTACACCCCGAGTTGCCTCAGCGGACGCGAGTGGCTCCTTGCCCGGCAGGGGGTGGAAGAGGCCGTCTTCAAGGCGAATCCCGTCAGTTCGGAGTCGGTCAAGGGCTTCGCCTCCTACCTGTGCCAGTTCCTCCGGCGATCCACCGACTGGGACCGCACCAGGCCGCCGGATCTGCGCGCGCTGCTGACCGACGAGGCCATCAAAGCTCACTGCGAGCAGTTGGCGCGGGAGGGCAAGTCCGTGTCGACTCGCGCCACCCGCGGGGCCTGCCTGCGAAGGATGATGCGCGGACTTGCGGGACGGCCGCCGGAGCACAGCCGGGAGGTCGACGCCCATCGGCCGCCGGCGAAGAAGCCCGTCGACCTGTGGCCCGTGGCCGCGGTTATGGCCTCCTGCCTGGCGCCGGGGGAGGCCGGCAGGCGGGCCGCAGCGGCGGTTGCGCTGCAGCTCGGCATCCCGCTTCCCGGGGTGGTTGCCGGCCAGGTGATCGTCGCAGACGTCAACGCGGCCGCCGGCGTGGTCCGGGTCGGTGACCGCGCCGTCGCCGTGCTGACCGACGCGGTCCCCCTGCTGCGGCGAGCCGTCGAGGGCTTGGCCCGGCACGAACCGCTGCTGCCGGACGTCGGGGACCGTTTGGACGACGAGGTGGCCCTCTCTGCGTGGCTCCTCGCGCACCAGCGCGCGTACACCCCGCTGTCCGTGGTCGGCGCGGCGGTGACGCCGTTCCGGCCGCTGATCGGGATCCGACTGGACGCATTGCTGCCGTTGCTGCCCGAGTCACCCGTCCTCGCGGCGAATGCCATCAGGCGGGGCCGCAGCACCGTCGCCGCCGAGTCGGCTGACGTCGTCAGGGCGCTACGGGACGTGCCCGCGTCGGCGGCTCCGGAGGCGCTGTCGATGCTCACTCCCGGCACACCCACGACCCCCGCCGCGGGCACGATGCCGCAGCGGCTGAGCCGAGCCGCTCTGCTGCGCGCCGCGAAGGCCGCTCACCAGCAGCAGCAGGCGGCCGCGGACCCGCTCCTGCTGGCCACCCCCTTGACCGAGCTCCAGGGCTGGCGGCAGCTGTCCCCAGACGTGAAGGGCGCCATCGCCGACTACACGCCCAAGCACGTCGACGCCGGGCTGTGGCGACAGGTAGAAGACCTCGCGCGCAGGATCATGATCGCCGCAGCACCCAAGACGCCCAGCAAGGCGAAGGTCCTCGGCAGCCACCTCGCCCACTACCTGACGTGGACGGCGTCGCAGTTCGGTGGCGACCCGCTCTCCCTCGCTGAACTCGTCCTGGACGAGGTCACGTTCCGGCAGTACGAGCATGAGGGGCAGCAGGACGCGCGGCCGGGAACCCGTGCCACTCGCCGGTCGGAGATCCGACCCGCCCTCGTCGCCGCCCGCCCCGGCCCCGCTCCCGCCAAGCTGCCCTACCGGCCGGTGCGGCCGCCGTACACGCGGGCCGAGCAGGCCCAGCATGTGAGGCTGGCGCGCAACCAGCCGACCCGGGGACGCCGCCGTGCCCTGTCGGCAGTAGTCGCGCTGGGCTACGGCGGCGGCCTCGACGGCCACGACCTGCGCTGGGTCCGCGGCTGCGACGTCTTCGTACGGAAGCTGCCCGACGGCACTGATGCCACCTGCGTGCGGGTGCGTGGTGCACGGCCGCGCACCGTCGTGATCCGCGCCGAGTACGCCCCCCTGCTGCACGAGGCCGTCCAGCTGCACCTGGCCGAACGGCGCGGCAAGACCGGCCTTCTGCTCGGTCAGAAGCCGACGCGCAGCAACGTCAGCACCGTCGCCTTCGAGAACGCCGTCACCGCCGACGGCAGCGAGGTCGCCATTGAGGTGGCTCGGCTGCGTACCACCTGGCTGGCGGCGCTGCTGTCCGCCCCGGTGCCCCTCGCGGTGCTGCTGCAGGCCGCCGGTCTGCGCTCCGCGCGGCCGCTGGTCGACCTGCTGCCGTACGCCCCCCTGCCCGACGACGACACCGCCACCCGGCTGCTTCAGGCGCAGCCGGGCGCTCTCATCCAGCTCGTAGGAGGTACTCGATGATCCGCAACAGCGAAGTCCGACGCGCTCGCCAGTGGGCTCGTCGCGCCGATGTCAGCCAGGACCTGGCGAACGTGCTCAGCCCTGACGGACGGGGCACACCGAGTCGCTTGTCCGTGGAGACGGCGCTGACCGGAACGCTGCTCGCCTGCTGGCACGCGCCGGCGATGACCTACGAGAACATCCACCGCGTCCTGACCCAGCGGATCAGCGTGGAGATGCAGCGGGAACTCGGCGTCCGCTACCGCGACAAGCACGGCACCGAGCGCACGATCACACGTCGTCCGATCGAGAACATGTTCAACCAGATCGGCGACCGGCTCGGCTTCCTGCCGGGGTCACACCCGGACCTGGAGGAAGGTCTCCGTCTGCAGCGCGGGCAGCTTCTGCAGTCGGTGATCGACCGCCTGGTCGACGCCTCCAAGCCCATCGACCTGGCCCCCACCGGCGACTATGCCCTGGACGCCACCGGCCTGTGGTCCTGGGCTCGCTCCGGCGACGACAGCCTCGACCGGGACGCCCAGTGGGGGTACAAGACGGCCAAGAACGGCGAGAAGGAGATGTTCTTCGGCTACGACCTCTACGCGTTCGCGCGCGTGCAGAAGGTCGGCGATACCGCCCCCTATCCCCACGTCGTCGAGCGCTGCGTCCTCTGGCCCGCGTCCAGCGACGAGCCGGACAGCACCCTGCCGCTCATCAAGTGCATGCTGGCCGAGGGCTACCCGATCAACACGTTGATCGTCGACCGCGCCTGGTCCTACAAGCTGCCCGAGCGGTGGGCATTCCCCATCCGCGAGCTGGGCATCGAGCAGGTCGTCGATCTGCACAAGAACGACCACGGCGTCCGCGACTACAACGGCATGCGCGTCGTCGCCGGTTCGCCGCACTGCCCGTGTCTGCCTGACGAACTGGTCGACATCACCCGGCCGCAGCACCTCAAGCTCCCCGACGGAACGGACCTCGACACCCTGCCCTCTGCGGATGACGACAAGCCGGAATCCGAGACCGAGCGACAGACACGCGAGTTCGTCACCCGGATCGAGGCGCGCCGCGCGTACGCCTGCCGCCGTGTCGCCGGCCCCGACCGCAAGGGCAAGGAGCGGTACGAGTGCCCGGCCGCCGCAGGGCAGGTGCGCTGCCCGCTCAAGGACCTGAGCATGCACCTGCCCGCAGGTCAGGTACCCACCATCGAGAACCCGCCGGACCCGGACGGCGCGCCGCAGATCTGCACGCAGCGCACCGTCACCCTGCCCGGATCCGTCACACCGAAGGTCCGGCAGCGGTACTACTGGGGAAGCGTGGAGTGGATCCGGTCCTTCGCCCGCCGCACCCACATCGAGGGCGTGTTCGGGAACCTCAAGAACCGCAACACAGAGAACGTGACCCGCGGGTGGATCCAGGTTGCTGGCCACGCTCGCACCGCACTGATGCTGGCCATCGTGACCGCTGCGTACAACCTGCGTGTGGCCCGCAAGTGGAACGCCGAAGCCGGCAGCAGCAAGGACCCGCTGCTGCAGCCCGACCCCGAGTTCTACGGCTGGCGCGAGATCGACTTCAGCCACTTCGACGAGTACCTGGACGACGGCACCGAGGCCGCGTAGCTCCGTGCAGCAAGGAGCGCCCCCGACCCCTCATGGTCGGGGGCGCTTCTTGCTGCACGAGCGTTGTCCGCTGGGCGAATGTCGCAGCGAGCTGCGCCGGCACTGATGGTCGTGCGGATCGCCCGCCGCGGCCCGGAAGGGTCGCCATCGTTGGAGGTGCCGGAATGTCCGTGCTCCCCTTCCTGTCCGTCGCCGACCGCCACGAGCCGTGGCCCTCGCACCGGATCGCCATGCTGTCGGACCGGGCCATGCTGTCCCGGGCCGCAGAGATCCTCGGGCTGCCCACCGGACGGCTGCCTCTCCCGCTGTCTTGGGGGCCCGGCCCGCAGCAGTTCGCCGCGCTGCGCGCTGCAGCGGAGCTGCTGCTGGCGCGCCTCGAGCGGATCCCCGGAGCCTGCGAGCAGTGCGACAGGACCGACCGCTCGCTCGACTGCGCGCGCGAACTCGGCAGGCTCGAGGCCCGGCTGTCCAACCTGGCCCATGAGGCGCGGCTCATCTTGAGCTGGCTGAGGGACTGAGCACCGGCCGGGGCACCGCGCGGGTTGTCATCTGGCAGTGCGCGCCCAGGGGTGATGCGGACGGGGTCCGGCCCCGTCCGCGTCACCCGGCACCGACGAGACGGGTGCCGAGGACGCCGATCGGCACGGAGCACACGATGCCTTCCAATCCACCTGACCCGGGCTCGCAGAAGCCCGAACCGCTGTACGACTACCTGCGGCGGCGCCTCCTGGCCCAACGCGAACGGCTCTCGGTCGCCGCCATCGAGCACACCGCTCACGACCTGCCGGGCGGTGACCTCCTCTGGCAGGCGGTTCACGACACAGAGGAGGCACTACGCAAGTCCTACCCGCGCCTCTGGGAGCGGCATCAGGACGAGTGGGTCACCACTGACGCAGCCCGGCTCCACTCCGTGGAGAACCCCGCCCCCGACGTCTGCCGGATCTGTCGGGAGCGGTCGGGGCCGGTCGAGGAAATGCGACCGGCGTCGTAGCTCATGATCGAACAGAAGGGGCCGGCCCTCACGAGCCGGCCCCTTCTGCATGTGTGCGGTGCGCCGCTGGAGCTTCGGCGAGCCACGGTCCAGCGCGGCCGAGTTATGCGCGCATCCACGCTGTCATCCCCGCGGTAGCGACTGGTCAGCTACCCAGCCAGTCCCGCACCAGCCAGGCGAGCAACTGGCCCGCGGCCACACGCATCGCCGCCCCCGCCAGCCGACCTAGCCTCTGCAGGTTCACCCTCCTCTCCGAATCGCCGTTCTCCCGCCGACCGTCGTCCGTGTGCTTGCCCACGCTGGCCTCCTGGATGCTGCGACCCACCTCGGCGGGCCGATCCGTGCTGAGTCCAGCGTCGCGGGGCTAGGAGGGGCCCCTAGTAAGGTGGATGTCGCACATCCGTCGAGAGAGACTCCCGGGCAGCGCGGAAAGCCTCGTCCCAAGCGGTCTGCATGGACGCCGACAGAGCTCCACTTCGGCCTCGTTGCACGTATCCGGTGAGCCATCGCAGGGCCGCAGGAGTCGCCCCTCCGGCCACCGCGTCCGCGAGGGACCCGACAGCCCATCGCCATGTTGGTGTCTGGATGAGTAGTTCTCGACCGATCAACCGCAGGAACTGGGACGGGCTGTTCATGGCCGACCGAAGTGCGGCCAGGTGCTGCTCATCCGCATCCCTGGCCACCGCCTGCAGGGCTGCCTGCATGGCGGCCTGGTTGACGATCCGCGTCCTTCGAATGAGTTCGTCACGCTCCGCTTCACTGATGAAGCCCAGGCGGTGAGCAACACGGGCAGGTACATGAACCCCACCGAACTGCTCGCAATCGAGCTCAAGTAGCAGCAGTTCAATGATGTCCGCGTCGGTCATGCCGGCTGTCGACTCGAGCACGACTTCAAGATTGGGTACTGGCTTCATGTGGCCCGGGGGCCCAATCACTGGCCAAAGCGCCTGGCTTGCGCCGGAACGCAGTCGAAGCAATCGCCGCTGCTTCAATGTCTCTTGCCATCCCTGGGGCAAGGGCGCGTTGAACGGGAGTACGATGGAATGCCATCCCGAAGGCATGGTCAAGTCCCATCCTGGCGGTGTCACGGTCTTGGTGAGACGGCGCGGCGTGTGAGTCCCTGTGGAGGTTCGGGCGTGGCTCGAAGCGTAAGGCCGAGTAAGCGGCCAATCCAGTAGATCCTGCAGTTCGATCTGGCGCTCGGCGCGCCACACCGCTGTCCTCCCACGTCCTTCAAAATAGGGTGCCTTCTCCTGGAGATCGCCAGTCAGGCCGTCGAAAGGATGAGCATTCTCGAGGTCGGATCTAAATAAATCCCAGTCACTCTTCTGGGCAGCTAACATCGCATGGGCGCGCTCGCTGTCAGGCTCGGAGAGGAATCCTCGCGCCAAGCGAAGGGCCAGCATGTTTCGCCAGTCGGCGTGCCACCGCACGTCCTCGTATCGCAGTACGAACGCGATTCGTTGTGCCCGCAACACCGTGGAGTCGCCAGGAGTCGGTGGACTATTTCGTCGCGCCCGAGCCGCGTCAGGGCTATCGGCTAGTTGGAAGACCTCACGCTCAGCGCGCGTGGTGCTGGCCGCGGCAGCCAGGCGCCACAACCCTTTCGCAGCGGCATAGGTCAACAGAGGACGCAGGTCCTCCAGGACGTCGTCAGAGAAGGGACTGGCAACCGCAATCGCCGTGACCACGGCGTCGGTCAACGGTCTTGCCTGGTAGTCATGGTGGGCCCTTCCCGCTGACTGCCCCGGGAGGACGAGCGCAACGCGTCGTGCCCGCTCTGCCAGTCCCTCGGGTAGTCGCAGAGGCAGTCGGCGTCGGTAGTCCGGTTGCTGAGGCAGTGGCTTCTGCGGGTGTCGCAACACCGTTGAGATGTGCGTCAACCGGTCGTCCTCGGATCGCTGCTCTTGGGCGCCTATGTGGAGCTCCAGCAACTGCCGCAGCGTCTCGTCGCGGGAAGTCCCCCTGGTGCTCGCGATCTGTCCGAGGACCCCTGCGGCACAGGCTGGGACTACGACGCTGCTCTGCTGGTGCCGACCTGCCACGCGTTCGTGGTCCCTTCGTTCTGTTGACGTCCGCGCTGCAAGCGCGCGCTTGACCCACACCCCGCAGGGGGGCTTCGAAGTGCCGTCTCCCTGAGTCGAACTGGCGTACTGATGGCGTGCAAACCGGTTGGAGAGCCGTGTGCAAGACCGACTTGACCGACTGAGGAAACCACGGGTTTGACCAGCGTGGATGGGGATCCTGTCGATGGCCCGCCAGCAGGAACAGCCCCCGCCCTCCCGTTCCGGGAGGGCGGGGGCTGCGTCGTCCGGGAGCCCCTCAGGCGGGGAAGTCGCTGTCCAGGATCAGCTGCCCGTCCCGGACCAGGAACGTGAAGACGTGCGGCCCGGTCTCGCGGCGGCCGTCGGCGTAGCGCAGTTCCATCGTGGCCGTCGCGGTGTTGTCGCCGTCCGCGGCCTGGATGTCGCTGAGACGCACGTCCTCGAACTGCTCCCAGTACCTGATGTAGTCCGCGCGGCTGATGTTCGCGCGCAGCGTCGGGCCGGTGCGCTCCCACGCCTGAGCGGGGTCCTCGATCACCTGCTCGTGGTAGTCCTCGACGAAGTCGCGGATGTTGTCCGCCGTGAGCGGGTCCCCGTCGTCCCCGTTCCCGCCGTTGCCGTTCCCGCGGTTGCCGTTCCCCTCGTCCTCGCCGTCATCGCCTTCCACCACCACCTCCTCCTCCGCCGGCGGCGGCACGACCGGTGCAGCCGGCTCCTCCGGCTGGGTCTCCGTGGGCACCGGCTCCTGGCTGGAGGTGGGGGCCTCGGACGTCGTCGACGTGGGCGAGGCGGCCGTGGCGTCGGGGTCGCCGCCGGAGGTGCCCAGCCAGACCCCGAGCGCGGCCAGCAGCGCGAGGACGCCGACGCCGGCCGCCACCCACGGTCCCCGGCGGCGTCCGCGGCGGTCGGCGGGCGCCACGGCCGCTGCCGGCGCAGCGGGCGCCGCGGCGGCGGACCCGACGGGAGGTGGCTGCGGCAGCGGGGTCCGGGCGGCGGGCGGGACGGGTGTGCGGGCGGCCGGCGGGATCGGCACCGGCGTCTCGGCGGAGGCCGGTGGCGCGGTGGAGGCGGCGCCCGCGGCGAGCACCGCCGTCCCGGAGGGGCCCGCCGGGCGCAGGTCGGTGCGGGCCACGAGCACCGTCGTCGGGTCGCCGTCCCGTCCCGCGGCGAGCCGGGCCAGCTCGTCGCGCACCTCGGTCATCGGCGGGCGGACGCCGGGGTCGTCGGCGAGCATCCGCAGCAGGGGGTCGGTGAGCGCCCCGGCCCGCTGCGGGGGAGTGATCCGTCCCGCCGCCACCCGGTGGAGCATGCTCAGCGGGTTGTCCTGCATGCCGAACGGTGGCTGGCCCTCCAGGCAGGTGTAGAGCGTCGCGCCGAGGGAGAAGACGTCGCTGGCCTCGGTCATCTCGTGCCCCTGGGCGACCTCCGGCGCGAGGAACGCCGGGGTGCCGGTGATCTGACCGGTCTGGGTGAGGGTGACGTCGCCGCTGGCGTGCGAGATGCCGAAGTCGGTGATCTTGACCAGGCCGGCGACGCGACCGCCCTCCCCGATCAGGACGTTGGCCGGCTTGACGTCGCGGTGCACGATCCCGGCCGCGTGGGTGGCCGCCAGCGCGTCGGCCACCTGCGCACCGATCTGCGCCACCAGGCCGGCGGGCAGCACGCCCTCGGCGCCGAGGACCTCCGCGAGGCTGCGGGAGGGCAGGTACTCCATGACCAGCCAGGGCGCCCCGCCCTCGAGGGCCACGTCGTAGACCGAGATCGCGTGCGGGTGGCTGAGCCGGGCGGCGATCCGGCCCTCGCGCAGCGCCCGCTGCCGCTGCTCGTCGATCAGCTGCTCGTCGGCGCCCAGCGGCGAGAGCACCTGCTTCACCGCGACCTGCCGGCCCAGCCGCTCGTCGCGCGCCAGCCAGACGGTGCCCATCCCGCCGCCGCCGATCTGGGACTCCAGCCGGTAGCGGCCGGCGATGAGACGGCCGGGCCCGGTGGCGGGACGGGTCATCGACGGGCGGCAGCCGGGTCAGACGGTGGAGGGCACGCCGTACCGACGTGCGTACTCCTCCTGCGCACCGACCGGCAGGACGTCGTACAGCCCGCCGAGCTCGGTGTGCACGTCGCCGTCGAGGTCGTCGAAGATCCGCTGCCAGGTGGGCGGCTCGTCGTAGCTGCGGGTCAGCAGCAGCTCCCAGGCCTGCGCCTGGCGATCGCGCTTGCTGCGCTCGGCGGCGAACTCGGACAGGTAGCGGTCCTTCGCGGCGGTCTTCTCCGCGGCGGTGGCGCCGGCCGGCAGCGCCGCGGCGTCGCCCCCCTTGAGCACACCGACGATCGCCTCGACGACGTCCGGCCGGACCTCGCTGTGCTCGTCCATGTCCTGCGCCTCCTCCTGTGCGGCCCGCAGGTGCAGGCCCTTCCCCGCCGGCCATCCGGTCAACCGCTCTGCGGTGAGGATGCCGCACGCCACCGCGGCCGGCCTCCCCGGCGGTGTCCCGGCGAGCCGCGCGAGGGCGCCCGGTACCATCGACGCCGTACCTGGAGGATTCGCCTAGTGGCCTATGGCGCTCGCTTGGAAAGCGGGTTGGGGGCAACCCCTCGGGAGTTCGAATCTCCCATCCTCCGCAGCACCGACGGGTCCCCGGCACACGCCGGGGGCCCGTCGCATCTCCGCGGTCAGGCGCCCGCCGTCGGCACGGGCTGCCGCAGCCGGCGCAGGTAGAGCCCCGCGACCGCGCCGAGCACGAGCAGCCCGCCGACCAGCGCCAGCGGCGCCAGGCGCTCGCCCAGCAGCAGCGTGGCCAGCGCGGTCGCGGTCAGCGGCTCCAGCAGCGTGACGATCGAGGCGACCGCGCCCGGCACGGTGCGCAGCCCGGTGAAGAACATCGCGTACGCCACCGCGCTGGGCACGATGCCCAGGTAGAGGAGCACACCCAGCGCCACGGGGTCGGCGGTGAGCCGCAGGCCGGTGGCGAGCGCGACCGGGGTGAGCAGCAGCGCACCCCCGGCGAAGCCGACGAGGGTCACCGGCACCCCGGCCGGCACCCCCGCCCCCGCCAGCGTGACGACGGCGTACCCCAGGGCGGAGCCGACGGCGAGCAGGGCGCCGAGCAGCACCGCCGTCCCGGTGTCCGCCCCGGCCGAGATGCCGACGAGCAGGACCAGCCCGACGAGGGCGACGACGAGGGCGGTGACCGTGGCCGCGTCCGGGCGGCCGTGGCCGAGCACCGTCGCGCCGACGGCGATGAGCAGCGGGGCCAGCCCCAGCGCGACCAGGGTGGCGATGCTGACCCCCGCCGTCGCGACCGCCGCGAAGTAGGCCAGCTGGTAGCAGGCCAGGCCGGCGCCGATCAGCGCCAGGCGGACGGTGGTGCCACGCCCGACCGCCGGCGCCGGGGCGGCCCCGCGCCGGGTGAGCGCCCAGGGGAGGAGCAGTGCGACCGCGCCGATCGCCATGCGGTGCCAGGCGATGTCGAGGGGGCCGAGGTCGCTGTGCCGGGCGACGATCGAGCCGCTGAAGCCGGAGGTGCCCCAGCAGAGCGCGGCCAGGACGACGAGGGAGAAGCCGCGACGGGACGCGGTGGTGCTCGGGGAGGACATGACGCTCCAGGTGCGGCTGCCGGGACGGGGCTCGTTGCCCGGAGCGCGGGACGGATCAGCCCGCCGGGCTCCGGGTCAGGAGCGCGGCGGGGGAAGTGACAGGACCCCGTCCCCCCCGCCCCTCGCACGCCCGGGGCGAGCCTCCGGACGGGGCCACAGCGTCATGGGCGGCAGCGTAGCGGGGCGTGCGTCCGCGGCCCGAGGGGTTTCCTCTACAGTGGAGCGCGACCCCTCGTGTGGCGTCATCCTGTGAACCTCCCCAGGGCCGGAAGGCAGCAAGGATAAGCGGGCTCTGGCGGGTGCGCGGGGGGTCCTCGCTTTTCCGGGGGCCGGTCGCCACCGCCGGATACGGCCTCGCCGGACCTCCGCATCGGCGGCCAGGGCTCGATCGGGTTCCTGCTGCACCCGGGGTGTGAGCCCGGTGCCGGTCCACGAGGTGCCGGCACCGGGCT